>NZ_JAYRLZ010000232.1:0-6693 GCF_041904975.1 Chitinimonas sp.
ATTGGGCAGACCTTCGAGGAACAGGATGCGTTCGATCAGGCTGTCGGCATGCTTCATTTCGTCGATCGACTCATGATATTCATGCTCGTTGAGCGCCTTGAAGCCCCAGTTCTTGAACATGCGTGCATGCAGGAAATACTGGTTGATGGCGGTCAGCTCGTTTTTCAGTGCGGCATTGAGGTAGCCGATTACCTTTTTGTCACCCTTCATCGCTCATTCCTTTCTTGGTCAGCACTGGCATGCCAGCTGGGCGGGCACAGGCTTACGGTATAGCAGAGAAAGGTCCAGCGGGCGCCGGGGCGACAGCGAAGTGGCGGCGACAGGGCTTAGCTGGCGACCAGCTGCAGGGTAATGGTGCCAGCGCCGCTACGCGCATTTTTGCCTTCGAGCAGCAGACTGCGCGCATCCGGCGCACATTTGCCGCAGCAGCTGGCTACACCGAGCTCCATGCGCAGCTCACGCATGCTGTCGCAACCGTTGTGAACGGCACGGCGGATTTGCTTGTCGGTGACGGCGTTGCAGATACAGACGTACATGGCACGATCCGTTAATGAGAATTCGTATCAAATGATAGCGGTTCGCATTACGATGAGCAAGTGTCTGATTCAGCAGTGTGTGCGTGGGTTCATTACGCTGGTTCGCGCAAGCGGCTGGGCGGCGCGGCATGCTGAAGGACACAGGCCGCCCAGAGGCTGTGCTGCCTATTCCACCAAGGCGCGGTAAGCATGCCAGGTGGCGTGGCCAACCAAGGGTGCGGTAAACGCCAGGCCCACGCCCCACAGTGCAAAGCCGGCGGTGGTCATCAGCACGATCAGTGCTGCCCAGGTGAGCATGCAGGCCGGATTGGCCTGGCACACCCGTATGCTGACAAACATGGCGCCAAAGGTGTCGGCATCACGATCCAGCATCACCGGAATCGATACCACCGACACGGCAAACACCAGCACGGTGAAGAAGCCACCGGCGCCGAGCCAGACCAGCAAGAAGGTCAGGTTCTCGTCAGTCATGAATTTGGGCGACAGGATCAAGGCCAGATCGGGCAGGTTCTCGGTGAAGAACAGCGCAAAAATCACTACCGATACGCGCATCCAGCCGGCGACGATCAGCGCCAGCAGCAGGGAAAACAGTGCAATGCCGGACGGGTTGGCGCGCCAGGCGGTGAGGGTTGGCAGCAGTTTCACCTGTGCCACCGTTTCATGGCGGCGGCTGATCTCATACAGACCCAGGCAGATAAACGGTCCGGCCAGCAAGAAGGCGGTGATCAAGGTCATGGTGTGTTCCGGCGCATAGCCGAACAGCTGGCGCACCGTCACCCCCATCAGGATGAATGCTGCGCCGTAAAACAGCGTGCCGGACGGGGTTGAACGCATATCGCCCAGCCCGGTACGCAGCCAGGCAAACGGCGTATACCAGGGCAAATCGCGCACGCGTACATGCAGTGGCGCTGGCAGCGCCTCCTGTTCAATCTCCGCCATAAGGTGTCTCCTCGTTATTGTGTGGGCGGACAGCAAAATGGCGGCCCAGGGCCGCCATCGGGTTTACTCGATATCGAGCAATTCCACTTCAAACACCAGCACGGCGTTTGGCGGAATCACCCCGCCAGCGCCACGGGCGCCATAGCCCATTTCTGGCGGAATGGTCAGCTTGCGCTTGCCGCCGATCTTCATCCCGGCCACGCCGGCATCCCAGCCCTTGATCACCATGCCGGCGCCGAGCGAGAAGCCGAACGGCATGCCACGGTCCTTGCTGGAATCAAACTTGGTGCCATCGGTGAGCCAACCAGTGTAATGCACGGTCACTTCCTGACCAGCGGCGGCTTCGGCGCCATCGCCAACGATCAGGTCTTCAATAATCAGGGTATCGGTCATGCTTGTCCTCTCGGGTGAATTCGGCGCGAATCTAACCCAAAGCGCCATAGTGCGATAGCGTGTTTCATCCGGGTCAAACGAAAAAGGGGCTTTCCGCATCACTGCAGAAAGCCCCTTGCTCCGCCAAAGCTACACGAGAAGCCGTTGAACGGGCGCACTTTCACGCCATGGCCTATGACCGGGGTTGACCCAGTGTTGGCCAGACAGCCTGAAAGTGCGATCCGTTCCGGGTTCCCTTAACGCTGCACCGGCACGCTGGCCAGATAACCGACTGCCGCGGCAAAGCGGTTCTTGTAGTTGGCACGCACCAGGGCGTCCAGGGTCGGTTGCACCTTGCTGTGCAAGGAGCTGATCCAGTCGCCCGGATGCTGGAAATTGCCAGTGATATAGGTGAAGCCGTTCAGATCATCCACCACGCCCAGGCCGGTAGCCTCGGCGCCAGCCGGCATCGAAGCAATGCGGCTCAACACCTTGGTGTCGACGTTATAGGCCCACACGAAGTTGTTGACGTGGTAGCTGCTGTCCTCGCCGATAAGCAGGGTGCGCAATTTTTCCGAGAACTTGAGGTTGTCCGGCGCGCCGATCTTGTCCGGGTTGGCCAGATTGCCCAATGCGTCGGCGGCGATATCTTCACCAACCAGCAAGGCCTTGGTTTGAACCGGCACCCACTCGCTATTGATGGCAGCGCCAGCGGTATCCTTCTGGCCGCCAGTCAGGGTGTGCGCCAGTACGCCACCGGCATTGACAGCCTTCTCGATGGTGACGCCATACGCCTCATTCCAGGCGGCATTGCCACGCACCATGGAGCTCTGCATGTTTTGCAGGGCCGAATAGGCGATCTTGTCCTTGATGTTGACCGTGGTGCCTTCCATCTTGGTGAAGGCCATGCTGCCGCCCTTGAGTGCGGCAAAGCGATGGGTTTCGAGGAAGGCGGCTGCCTTGTCCATACCGGGCTTGACCTTGACCCACTGCACCTTGCCGCTGATATAAATCTTGGTGAAGCTGGCATCCTTCGGATCAGTGGTGGCCACTTCCATGATGTCGGTGGGCTTGAGCGTATTGGCCAGGGTTTCGATCTCGGCACTGGTGGCCGAGCCGAGCTTGATCCAGGTCAGCGGCGCACCAGCGGCAGCCGGGTCGATCGAGAAGCCTGCACCGACCTTGGCAACATAGAGCGAACCGGAGGAAAGATCTTTTTCGCGGTCGGCCACAAACACAAACAAGCCGCTATTGGTGGCATCGTCGCCCATCAGCGCAGTACGGTTATCCGGCATCACCTGGATCAGCTCGTGCGAGATACGGCCCATGCAGTAATGCTTCTTGATCGAACCGGTGCCGTCCGGGTTTACCGTTACTTCCGGCAGATGGCCGTAGTGGTAAGGATTGGCCTTGGTTTCGTCACCGAACAGGTTCTTGCTGTAAGCCTTGAACATGCTGTTGCTGGCAATGGTGAAGGCGTCCGGCTCGTACTCTTCGCTGGACAGATGGGTGCCCCACGGTGACAAGCTGGAACCACAAGTGATCCACAAGCCGCGCGCCGGCGAGGTATCGACATTGTGGTATTTCACCAGGGTGAGCTTGCCGGTGCTCTGGTCCTGATCCAGCGTCAGCACGGCAATCGGAGATGGCAGGGTGCCATAGGTGTCCTGGTCAGCCTGGTTGCGGGTGGTGTACTCGAACTGCACCACGGCGAACACAGCCTTGCCCTTGATGCCGGTAACGGTCGGGTTGGGCAGGCTCAGCAGCGAGGTGCCGTCCGGGCAATCGGAATAGAACTGACGTTCTTTGCCGGCAACCGAGGTGTCGAAGATCGGCTTGTTGTTGATATCCACATAGCCGCCCGCCAGGATGGTGCCACCCTTGCCGTCCGGTACCAGGTCACCGGTCTGGAAGAAGGCTTCGTACTTCAGGCCGAAGGTCTTCTTGCTGCCATCGCTGAAGGTGGCAACCATGGCCGAATTGACGCTGGTGGTCGACATGGCGGCTGCGTTGGTGAGATCGGGTGCGGCCATCGGGCTGAAGCTCATCGAGCTCAGGGTGGCTGCCGGCGTGGTGCTGCTGGAGCTGCTGTTACAGGCAGTCAGAAATGCAGCTGCGCTACCGCCGGTGGCCAGGGGCAGCAGTGGGGCGCCAGCCAGCATTTGCATCAGGCGGCGGCGGGATTCGTTGGGCAGTTGCGACATGTCAGTTATTCTCCGGGAAAGCCATCGGGCCAGTTTTGGGTCGGCGCGATGCTAACCAGCGAATATGTAAATTTTGTTATGGTCGCCGAAACAATCCGGCCGACACCTCCCTTATCCCTGTGGAATCATCATGTTGATCAACTGCGCCGCCTATGAAGACGGCAAGAAACTGGCCGACCTGCCGATCTCGTCCATCCGCGAATATGTGAGTCGCCCCGGCTGTTTTGTCTGGGTGGCTCTGAAAGACCCAGAATCCTCTGATCTTGAGGCCCTGCAAGGCGAATTCCACCTGCACCCCTTGGCGGTGGAAGACGCCACCCACGGCCACCAGCGCCCCAAGCTGGAGGAATACGGCGACATGCTGTTTTGCGTGCTGCATGTGCTGGAGATGGATGAGCTGGGCAATCTGGAAGTCGGCGAAGTCGATATTTTTGTCGGCCCCAACTATGTGCTGTCGGTGCGCAGCAAATCGCGCATCGGCTTTCTCAATGTGCGCGAGCGCTGCGAGCAGGAGCCGCACCTGCTGAAAAATGGCGCAGGCTTTGTGCTCTATGCCTTGATGGATGCGGTGGTAGACCGCTATTTCGCCATCGTGCACCGGCTGGAGGGCGAGCTGGAGCAGATCGAGGACCGCATTTTCACCGAGCGCGGCACCGCCCGCGCCAATATCGAGGCGCTGTATGCGCTCAAGCGCAAGCTGGTCACCGTGAACCATGCCGCAGTGCCGCTACTGGAGGCGATCGCTCATCTGTATGGCGGCCGGGTACCGCAGGTGTGCATGCATATCCAGGAATACTTCCGCGATGTGTACGACCACCTGGAGCGCATCGTCAAAATCACTGATTCGGTGCGCGATATGCTTACCACCGCCATCCAGGTAAACCTCGCCATCATTTCGCTGGAAGACTCGGCTGTCAGCAAACGCCTGGCTGCCTACGCCGCGCTGTTTGCCGTGCCCACCATGATCGCCGGCATCTATGGCATGAATTTTGAGCATATGCCGGAGTTGAAGTCGGAATTCGGCTACCCGCTGTCACTGACCGCCATGGTGGTGCTGGACATCGTGCTGTACTGGCGTTTCCGCCGGGCGCGGTGGCTATAGCGGCAGCTGAAGGCAAGGGCGGTCGTATAGCACCGAATGTGCGCGCTTGGCTTTATGCGCCTGCGGCGCCAACGATCTGGAGCGAGGCCCTTGCTCTGCATGGCCAGGCCAGGTAAGGCGGGTCCCCGAAGGGAACCCGCGCGGGATTGGGGTGTTTGCAGTATCAAGGCCGTAAGGTGCGATCCTTCGTAAGCAATTGAAGCGGAGCGCATTGCACTGAATGCGCCGCCCAGGCCTTATGCGCCTGCGGCGCGGGTGTTTTAAGCGGGGCCCGTCCCGCGGCCGGGATGCTTTCTTTTGCTTCGCCAAAAGAAAGCACCGAAAGAAAAGGCGACCCGACGGCCTCGCCCCGCTTCGCGGGGTTCCCTGTGCGATTCGCATTGCGGCCGTGGCCGAACTCGCCCGCGCTGCGGGCTCAGACATGCGGCCCCGGACTACCCCGCAAGCTGCTGCGGTGCTCGGCGAGGCCGACGGGAATGGGGCTCTCCGTAGCTGGTGTTGTGTGCAATCGTTGACTGTGGTCGGTCCGTGCGCGCCTTGCCTTTTGTAGGAGCGGCTTCAGCCGCGAAGGCGGCCATAGGCCGCCCTACGGCGCTTGGTGACCGACTGCGCTCACCACAGAGCGCCCCTCTGCCCTCGGTGGCGCCGAGCATCGCAGGCCAAGTCGGATGAAGGCGAGGGGTGTCTGAGGCCCGCAGGGCCGAGTTCCCGAGCCGCCGACTTGGGCGAGAAGCGCAGGGAACCCGGCGCAGCCGGGCGACACCGCGGGCGCGCCTTCTTTGGTTCCTTTCTCGGCAAGACAAGAAAGGAACCCGGCTGCGGGACGGAATCCCGCCCAAAACACTACGCGCCGTAGGCGCATAAGACCGAGGTCTTGCGTTCAGCGCAATACGCATTGCTTTAATTGCGTCCCACGGCCCTGTCTGCATTGCCTGACTTAGCCCAAGACCGTAGTCAGGTAGGGCGGGTCCCCGAAGGGAGCCCGCGCGGAATCTGATGTTTGCTGTATTCGAGGCTGGCAGGCGCAATTCCCATAGGGTGCAAATGAAGCGAAGTGCATTGCACCGAATGTGCGACGTTGGCTTTATGCGCCTGCGGCGCGAATGATTTGGAGCGGGTCCCGGCCCGCAGTCGGGGTACTTTCTTTTGCTTCGCCAAAAGAAAGTACCGAAAGAAAAGGCGACCCGACGGCCTCGCCCGGCTGCGCCGGGTTCCCTGTGCTCCTCGCAGCTTGCGGCCGTGGCCGAACTCGCCCGCGCTGCGGGCTCAGACATGCGGCCCCGGACTGCCCCGCAAGCTGCTGCGGTGCTCGGCGAGAGCCGACGGGAATGGGGCTCTCCGTAGCTGGTGCTGCGTGTATTCGGTGATTGTGGCGGGCTGCGCCCGCCTTCGTGGCTGAAGCCGCTCCTACAAAAAGCAAGGCGGCCATAGGCCGCCCTACGGCGCTTGGTGACCGACTGCGCTCACCACAGAGCGCCCCTCTGCCCTCGGTGGCGCCGAGCATCGCAGGCCAAGTCGGATGAAGGCGAGGGGTGTCTGA
>NZ_JAYRLZ010000233.1:0-6692 GCF_041904975.1 Chitinimonas sp.
CCAGGCGCGTGGCCTCTCCCCCAGCGTGGCGCCGGCAATCGAGTTCTACCTGACTGCCGCCAATACCAACCCCGATCTGCCACTCACCGCACCAGTCGGGCGCGGTGGGCGGGCCGAGGTCGGGCAATCGGCGTTCAGCCTGAATATGCTCAACGAGCTGGCACCGTTCTGGGATGAATTCCACGCCGCCATCGACACCCTGGGCATCGCCGCCGATACCTGGATCCACGAAGCGGGCAACAGCCAGTATGAAATCAATCTGCTGCATGGCGACCCGCTGGAAGTGGCCGACCAGGCCTTCCTGTTCAAATATGCCGCCAAGGAAATTGCCCTGAAGCATGGGCTCAATGCTGTGTTCATGGCCAAACCGATGGCCGGCGAGGCCGGCAGCTCCATGCATCTGCACCAGAGCGTGGTCGACGCCAGTGGCGCCAATATCTTCAGCCTGAGCGACGGCAGCCCCAGCGAGGCGTTCTTCAGCTTTATTGCCGGGCTGCAGACCTACACCCCGGATCTGATGCTGATCTATGCACCGTTCGTGAATTCCTACCGCCGCTATGTCACCGGCAGCCAGGCGCCGATCAATCTGCAATGGGGCTATGACAATCGCACTGCCGGCCTGCGCGTGCCCAATAGCAGCCCGGCAGCACGGCGCATCGAGAACCGCATTGCCGGCGCCGATGCCAACCCCTACCTCGCCATCGCCGCCAGCCTGGCGGCCGGCCTCGCCGGCATGCAGGAAAAACTGCGGCCCAGCGAGCCGATCAGCGGCAATGGCTACGACCATGCTTATGGCCTGGCCCGCACCTTTATCGTTGCCCACGAGCAGATGGCGCAAAGCCGTTCAGCTGCGCACCTGCTCGGTGCCGAGCTGGTGCAAGCCTATCTGTCGGTAAAAGGGCTGGAGTACGACAGCTATCTCGGTGAAATCAGCGCCTGGGAGCGGCGCTACCTGCTGCCGCAGGTGTAAAGTGCCGGCCTTTGCAAGGCCAGCCGACAGCAAGGGCGCTCAATCCGCCATCACCACCTGATCGCGCCCGCTATTTTTGGCGCGGTACATGGCCTCATCCGCCCGGATCAGCATGGCATGGCCGTTTTCCTCGTCCTTGAGCTGGGCAATGCCGGTGGAAAAGCGGATATCGATATGGCTGGCATGATGAAAGAACGGCGTGCGGGCATTGACCTGGCGTAGCCGGTCCACCAGAAAGCGCGCACCGTCGAGATTGGTCTCGGGCAGCAGCAACAAGAATTCCTCCCCGCCATAGCGCACCAGGGTGTCGCTTTCGCGCAGCACGGCTTTGAGGATGCTGGCGAAATGCACCAGCACCTTGTCGCCGACCAGATGGCCGTGCTTGTCGTTTACCTGCTTGAATTCATCGAGATCGAGAATCCCGACCGTCAGCGCATGAGCTGCGCGCCGCGCCCGCTTCACTTCCTTGGCCAAGAGATGCTCCATGCCCTGGCGATTGAGCGCACCGGTGAGCGGATCCTGCTCCAGCGTCTTGCGGTTGATGGCCAGGTCGGACTGGATCTTGTCCATTGCCTCCTTGAGCTGCTGCAGATCTCGATGCGAGGCGCTGACGGTCTGGCACACCGTGTCGGTCGAGGCAATCAACTCATTGAGCACCGCCTCCAGCCGAGGCCGATCGAGGCCGGACTTGATCGCATCGAGCGAATGCGTCATCACCGCCTCACCGCGATTCAAGTCAGCCAGCAGCTCTTCCGAGGTGTCGCTCATCCCTTCCAATACGTCAGATACACGGAACAGCACCTGGTAGGCGCTCTTCAATTCTTCATCGCTCTTGTCCATCGGCGACTTGATTGCGGCAATGGCATTGTAGAATTTGGTGTAATTTTCGGGCGTCGGCGGCAGGCCCAGCTCGGCCAGTCGTTTCAAGGCGATCCGGGCGATATCAGCCGGGGTCAGCGACGGTGAGTGCGGTGAGGTCATCGAGCGCTCATTTTTCATCTCTAATTGCCAATCTTAGCGGAGCGACATTCCCGGCTCGCTGATCGCTCGGGTCATGGCGCTTTATGGAACTTGCCCATGCATATCCACATTCTTGGCATCTGCGGCACCTTTATGGGCGGCATTGCCCAGCTGGCCCGCGCCGCAGGCCACACGGTGACCGGCTGCGATGCCAATGTCTATCCACCGATGAGCACCCAGCTGCAAAATTCGGGGATAACCCTTATTGAAGGCTACACGCCCGATCAGATCAATCTCAAGGCCGACATCTATGTCATTGGCAATGTGATCACCCGTGGCAATCCGCTGATGGAAGCCATACTGGACGCGGGTCTGCCGTATATTTCCGGCCCGCAATGGCTGGCGGAAAACGTGTTGCGAAACCCGTCGTCGCCGCGCTGGGTACTGGCGGTCGCCGGCACCCACGGCAAGACCACCACTACCGCCATGCTGAGCTGGATACTGGAATACGCCGGCCTCGCGCCCGGCTTTCTGGTCGGCGGCGTACCGGAAAACTTCGGCATATCGGCGCGCTTGCCGGGCGAGCCACGCCAGGAAAAAGGCGGACAATCGCCGTTCTTTGTCATCGAGGCCGATGAATACGACAGCGCTTTTTTCGACAAGCGCTCGAAATTTGTCCATTACCGGCCACGCACCGCCATTCTCAACAATCTGGAATTCGACCACGCCGACATCTTTACCGACCTGGCCGCCATCGAAACCCAGTTCCACCATCTGGTGCGCACGGTGCCGGCACTGGGCCTGGTCATCGCCAATGGCCGCGAAGCCAGCCTCGACCGGGTGCTGGCGCGTGGCTGCTGGTCGAGCGTGGAGCGCTTTGGCGGCAGCGGCGCCTGGCAGATCGGCAGCCAGTACGACGATGGTTTCGAGGTGCTGTTCAATGAGCTGCCGCAAGGCCGGCTACGCTGGAGCCTGTTGGGCGAGCACAATCAGCTCAACGCCCTGGCTGCCCTCGCCGCCGCCCGCCATATCGGCGTGACGCCCGAGGTGGCGATTGCCGCACTGGCCGAATTCAAGAATGTGAAGCGCCGCATGGAAGTGCGCGGCACGGTGAAGCAGATCACCGTATACGACGACTTTGCCCACCATCCGACCGCCATTGCCACCACGGTGGCCGGACTGCGCCGCAAGGTAGGCGCCGCGCGCATCATCGCGGTGCTGGAACCCCGCTCCAACACCATGAAGCTGGGCACCATGAAGGCGCAGCTGGCTGACAGCCTGCACGAGGCCGATCGGGTGTTCTGCTATAGCGCCAACCTGGGCTGGGACCCGGCACAGGCGCTGGCTGAGCTGGGCGAGCGCGCGCAGACCCATGATCAGCTCGATCAATTGGTATCCGCCATCAGCGCCGAGGCACGGCCGGGTGACCATATCCTGGTGATGAGCAATGGCGGCTTTGGCGGCATCCACCAGAAATTGCTGGATGCGCTGGCGCTGCGTGCTGGCTAAACTGCGGCAAACATAGACGAGGGGCTGGGCATGCCAAGCAATGAAGCACTGGTACTAAAACTGGTTCAGTCGGTGCGCCTGTTTGCCGGCTTTGAAGTGAGCGAGGCGCAGGCCTTTCTCGACGCCAGCAAGCTGGAGCAGCACGCAGCGGGTAAACGGCTGATCGAAGAAGGCGATACCGGCTACCAGATGTATGTGATGTTGTCGGGCGAAGTGGCGGTCAAGCGACGGGTGGGCAATGGCGAAACCGAACTGGCGCGCCTTGGACCCGGTGATACCTTCGGCGAGCTGGCCCTGCTGGATTTCGGCAACCGCACTGCCAGCATCGAAGTCTTGCGCGATACCCGGGTGTTGGTCGCCGAGCGCGCCAGCCTGTTCCGCCTTACCACCCTGGAAGGCAAGCTCTACCGCAACCTCGCCATCATGATGGCCTCACGCCTGCGCGAAACCGACGACATGCTGAGCAAACTGGCCGAACAGGCCGAGACCCGCTCAGCATTCGAGAAAGTGGCGAGCCAGACGCAGCGGTTTTTTGTGGGGTAGCCAATTTAGAGCCCCCCTAAGTTTATCGAGACAGGCGCACAGTGCATTCAAACCACAAAGCATTCCAAATCGCGAATTACCAAGGAGACCACGCAAATGAATCATTCAGCAATTTCTTAGAAAAAAATTATTGAAAAATTAGCAAACCTAGCAAGCATTCGTTATGGCATTGCTCGCAGAAGCAAAAGATCAACCACCAACATGCAGACCCCATCAGGAGAATAGTTTTGAAAAACCATTACTGGCTGGTAATGCTATTACACGCAACACCCATAATGGCAGCACCCGGAGCAAATGATCACCACTCAATCAACACCAACAAGCAACCTTTCAGCAAGGCTCCGCAGAATAATTTTCCGAGAACCTTACTCGACAACCAGAGCACACAACCCGGCAATCTTTTTTCGGGAAAAATCCCGAACAAACCACCACAAATCAAATACCCATCAATTCACTCTTCCATTAACCTGGATCAACGCCAAGCATATAAGCTAGCCAATCAAAACCAAAATTTTCTGTACACACATGGCTGGCACGAAAACAACAACTATCTTGCAAATGATCCAGTTTTACGCACTGTCACACGATGCTCAATGCAAATCGAGTGGAATGAAATTTGCAATGCGATACAATTCCAACCAAGCCAGAATTTGACTTTTAGTGGCAGCCCCAATATCGACAAAGATGACATTGACAAAAATCCAGCAACAATTCCGTCCTCGTTCAAGTTTTGGCTTCCAGCCGGTGCAATTCAGCTGACTTTTCAACTCACCACCTATCAATCGACGCCGATGTTTGTCTCAATGCGCAAAGGCAGCCCTAACGGCAGGACATCGACACCATCAGTCATCGAGGTTGACCAGTTTGCACAAAGATTTCCCATCATCCCTGTCAATGGCTTTTCGCGTCTAGAGAAATTGTTTTCGGGTGATGAGCTATTGGCTGGCGCAGAAGGCGCTGGCCAATTCCAGATAATTATTGCTGGCGACGTTCTTCCCGCAGCCAAGGCAAATCCGAAGGGCGACTGGGTATATGTCAACATTTATGGCGGCCCGCCACTATCGATGAATTTGGCTGGCACTGCCGTCAAATCGTTATTCCAGGCAGAGTATGAGTCGATAAGCTATGACAAATTTGGCGATCCGATTCTTTCCAATGCTGACCTATCCGGCTCTGATTTCTCCGTTATTCCGGCTAAATCAGTTGACGCCAGCGGCTCGGCAGCCCTGGCCGTTGCCCTTACGCCACGACAGGAAGACCTGAACCAAGATGTGCAGATGATTGTGATTGCAAAAATCGACAATCAATCGTTTTACAAATCCGGAACCGCTTGGATACCGCTGAAGGCCGGCGACACCATTCCAGACTCGAATCAACAACGCCTCTTGAACGCCAACACGATTGAGATACTCGGAAGCCATGAGCAGATAAAAGATGATTGGTTGAAAGCTTCGCATGTCAAGGTGTTTGTTGGTTACAGAATCAATGGAAAAACGATTCTGTATGACAGCCCTTCATTTGCGTTCTGACCTCACATGAAACGACAAACGGAGAATCGATCAATTCTCCGTTTGCAGCCTGAACATTTAGTGCCGAACTACTGTCTGACAAATCAATCGCCAACCAGTCCTACCTCGCCAGCCGCCACACCAGCCGCGCCGCCACCTTGGCGGTGATGCCATCTTTATCGAAGACCGGATTCAATTCGGCGATATCGGCCAGCATCAGCTTGCCGGTGGCCTTGGCGGCGTCGATCAGGGCCTCCACCACCATCAGCTCCACCCCGCGAGCAGCTGGGGCCGATACGCCGGGGGCGGTGGCGGCAGGCAGGACATCCAGACACACCGTCAGGTATAGCCAGTCGACTTCGTCGGCGAAGAAGGTCAGGGTGTCGAGCAGCTCTTCTAGGTGTTCGCGGATACAGTCTTCATCACCACGCCAAGTGACATTGAGCTCTCGTGCCCGGTGAAATAGCGCTTCGGTATTGGCCGGCTCGGAAATGCCGAATACCAGATAGTTGAACGGTGCGCCATTGGCTGCGCAGGCCTCGGCGATCTGCCGAAACGGCGTGCCGGAGCTGCCCTGGCGGCCGCCGCGCAGATCGAAATGCGCATCGAGATTGATGATGCCGATAGTGGGCTTGTCCGCCTGGCGCTCAGCATGGTGAGCAAGGCCAAGGAAGCTGCCATAGGCGATCTCGTGGCCGCCGCCCAGCACCAGCGGCAGATGACCCTCTCCCAGCAAATGCGCCACCTGGCGGCCTAGCTCGGATTGCGCCGCTTCCAGCGCATCGCCCTCGCAGGTTACGTCGCCGGCATCGTAGATATGGCCCTCATGGTGCCAGGCCAGATTCGCCAGCGCCTTGCGAATGGTACGCGGACCTTCGGCCGCGCCTGTGCGGCCCTGGTTGCGCTGCACGCCGGCGTCGCAGGCAAAACCGAGCAGGGCGATGCCGGCCGGCGCATCGTGGCGCAGCGCCTGCAGCCGGTCGTGCCAACGGCGTGCCAGCGGGCCTTCTTCGGCATCGACGCGGCCTTGCCACAGGGTCATATCGGCGGGAGTGTGCATAGCTATCCTTGGTAAGAATTGAATTCAGCGCAGCACCGGCATGCCGCCGTGCCAGCGCATCACCAGCGGCTCGCCGCCCAGCCAGTAGCACAGCTCGGCCGGCCGCTCGATGCGCCATAGTGCGAGGTCAGCCCGCTTGCCC
>NZ_JAYRLZ010000234.1:0-6692 GCF_041904975.1 Chitinimonas sp.
CGATGGCCTGGTGCGCGCGGTACTCAGCGGGCCGGCAACCCTGGTTGGTGCGGTGGCGCCGGCTGGGCAGTCCTTGCAGCAGTGTGGCGGCAAGCCATGCCAGCCGCTGCGCTTCAGCAGCGCGGCTTCGGCGGCCATCCCCCTGAGCATGCTCAGCAGTTGCGACCAGCGTTGGCAGCAACTGGCGGATAGTGTGCGCAACCGGGTGGTGGTATTGCAACTGACCGACGACAACACGCCGGAAGATATCCATATGACGCCGGCCGGAGCCGGCATTCATGGCCTGCGTGCCGGTGCCCGCATCGTCGAGGATGGGGTGGCAACCGCGCTGGCCGGCGATGGGCCACGGCCGGCGCCGACATGGTTGTCCGGCATGCTCACGGCCGTGCTGGTGCTGCTCGGCATCGCCGCCTGCAGCCGTTTGCGTCCGGCACTGGCGCTCGCCGGTGTCGGGCTGCTGTTGCTCATGCTTTTGCTGGCAGCGCCCTTTGTTTACCCGTGGGCGTACTGGCCGGTGGATGCCATGCTCGCCGCGTTGCTGGCGGCAATGCTGCTGATTTTCGCCGGTCATATGAAGCTGCGCACCTGGCAAAGCGGCGTGTTTGCCCGCTTTCTGCCGCCACAAGCGCGTCACTTGCTGTTGGTCGAGGGCCAGCTGCCGGCCCTGGTGCTGATGAGCGATATTGCCGAGTATGCCGCCCTGACCAGCCGGCAGCCCTCGGCCGCAGCGGTATTCCAGTTGGTGAATGCCTATATCGAGACGGTGAGCCAGGATATGCAGGAGCACTACGGTGCCTGGCTGGAATCCTATGTCGGCGATATGGTGTGCTATTACTGGCCGCGCCTGGTGGCTGATCCGGCACAGTGGCAGGCGCAGCATCATCAGGCACTGCAGGCGGCCCGTGCCATGCAGCAGCGCCAGCAGCGCTTCTTTCGCGAGGTGGCCCGGCAGGCTGCCCAGGCTGGCAGCGGCCCGCTCAGTTATGCCGGCATCGCCTTGGTTGAAGGCGAGGTATGCATGGGGGAGATCGGCCCGGCAAACGGCATACGCAAATTCGGCATCCTCGGCGACCCCTTGAACCTTGCCTCGCGCATGGAGGCGTTGACTCGCTACTTCAATGCGCGCCTGCTGGTGACCGACAGCTTTGTTGCCTTTGCGACCGAGCAGGGCATGCTGGCACGCCGGATTGCCCGCATCCGCGTGCGCGGACGTGATCAGGCGATGGATATCTGGGCGCTGCATGAAAGCGACGACGCGATCAGTGCCGCCGATATCGCCGACTGGCAACGCTGGCTGGAACAGGCTGGCTGGCAAAACGATATTGCCGCACCGGTCGAGACCTGGGCGCTCGATGCGGCCAGCCTGCGTGCCTGGTACCGCGCGGGTCGCTGGCAGGCTGAGGAGGCGTACTTCGATTTAAATGATCGTTAGGGAAGCTCTGAACGAATCGCCTAACGCGCCAAATGCGCGGTTCCCCCGCGGCGGCGGGGGCGGAGGGGGTGGAATGAAACACGAGAAATCAATGACCTATCTACTCTTGCGTTAGTCCCGGGTCCCCCCGGGACATGCGGTGGTGGTCGAAAACTCGATTCGTTCAGAGTTTCCTTAAATGTGCGCGTTTCCGGGTGCTGAACCAAGGCGCGCAGCCTTCGGCATGCGTTATGGCGTTTTTTCCGCTGTGCCGCTGCTGGACTGGCTGAGGTAGCAAAGGTGCGTGCTAATATTCGCCGCTTGTCTTTTTCCACCGCCATGGATGCCTACTGATGCAGCCTCGCTCGCCCACCGTTGCAGAGCGCGCCCGACGACTGGTCGGAAATGCGCTGCTGTTGACGTGCGGCCTGCTGGTACCCGCCATGGCCGCCGAAGTGGCGCCACCGCACCGGGTGGCGCTGGTGATCGGCAATGGCGCCTACACCAATGCGCCCAGCCTGCGCAATCCGGTCAACGATGCCAACGATGTTTGCGATGCATTTCGCAAGCTGGGCTTTGAAACCCGCTGCCAGCTCAATATCAAGACGGCCGCCAGCCTGCGTGCGCATATCCAGTCGCTGGCCTCGGCGCTCGGTCCTGGCGATGTCGGCGTGTTTTACTACGCCGGGCATGCGGTACAGGTGGCTGGCGAGAACTACCTGATTCCTACCGAGGCCAATTTGCGCACGCCCACGGCGCTCGATGCCGAGGCGGTCAATGTCAAGGTGCTGATGCAGGCGCTCGATGGCGTGCATAACCGCCTGAGTCTGGTAGTGCTGGATGCCTGCCGCAGCAACCCCTGGCTTAACAACAAGCAGGCATTGCATGGCCTGGCGCGGATGGAGTTCGTGCCCGCCGGCACCATCGTGGTCTATGCCACGGGTGCCAACGAAGAAGCCTTCGATGGCGACGGGCGCAATGGCACCTTGACCCAGCACTTCTTGCGCAACCTCACCGTGCCGCAGCTGAGCGTCGAAGAGATGATCAAGCGGGTGAGCGCCGGTGTGCAGAATGACAGCCTGCTGGCGTTTGGCCGCAAGCAGACGCCCTATGTCTACACCTCGTTTACCGGCGAATACTGCTTCGCCGGTTGCAGCAGCCGGCTCGATGTAAATGAACTGAGCCGACGCCGCAATGAGCTGATCGCCCTGAAGGGGCGCATCGAGCAGGAGTTGCGTAGCCGCTCCCAGGAAAACCTGCGGCTGGAACAGGCGCAGCAGCAAGCCAGCATTGTTCCGGCCGAGAGTAGCGAACGCCGCCAGGCCATTGCTGCACGCCGCAAGGCCAACGATGCTGCCAGCATCAAGCTGGAAGAGGAATTGCAGACCACCTTGCGCACGCTCAATGAGCTCGATGGCCAGCTGCGCGAGGCACGCCGCCATGCCGACCAGGAAAATCGCCAGCTGCAAAGCAGCCAGTTTGTCGCGCCACCGCCGCTGTGATGGCGCCTGGCCAGGCTTTCCTTCCAAGCTGTGAACTAGCTCACAGCGCCCAGCAAACGCTCCCTGCACAATAAGCCTACCGGTGTGATTCGGTCATCGTCCGTGCTTGGCGGAGCGCGATGGTGGCAAGGTCGCGATGCACTTTTCGGTGCATGGTGGCGGGTATGGCCCGCGCGGGATCGATGGCGCCTTGCTGCGATCCCGCTCCTTTTTTGTCGGCCGGGCACCGGGCCTTAGCCTGCGTGAATGGGGAGTCTGAAACATGAAAATCATCCGACTGTTCGGGTCAGATCTGGCGTTGCGGGTTTGCCTGCTGGGCATGGCCCTATTGCTGCTGTATGGCAGCAAGCCACTCGTCGCTACCCTATACGCGAGCGGGCCGGGTGCGGTGAGCGGCTTCAGTGCGGCAGCATTGCAGTTTGCCTTGTTCGGTGCGGTGCAGGCCTTGTTTGCCGATAGCTACAATCTGCAGCTGGCGGGCTTTGCCAGCAAGTCGGTTTTGCTGTACGCCCTGTACCTGGTCTGTCGCGAAGTGCTTGCCCAGGCGCGCATGCCGCGCTGGCTGATGGTGCCGGCCTTTGCCGCCGGTTTGCTCTTGGTGGCGCGGCTGCCTTATCTGGCGGCGCTGCAATCGTTCGATCCGGCGCAAACCCTGATGCTGGCCCTGCTTGCCGGCGTGGCCGCCTATTTGATCGACCGCCGCTGGCGCAGCATGGCATTGACCGCTGCCCTGCTGGTGGCTGCCTGCGCGGCGCCTCAGTATGTGTATCTGCCAATGCTGGCTCTGTTCGCGCTATGGCTGACCAGCCGCCTTGCCGCCATGCCGTTTCCGCTGCATTGGGTGAAACCCTTGTTGTTATTGCAATTGCTGGTTGCCTTGCCGCTATTGCTGGCCCCGTTTCATGACAGCCATGCCAATGGCGCTGTCATCGGGATATTCGGGGTAAAGCCGGCCGTCATTGCTGGGCAGCTGAATGGTGCCAGCGGCTTGTTGCTGCGCAGCCAAGGCCATTTGCAGCAGGCGCTAGACGCTTACCGGCCGCTGTGCTTGTTCCTGGGCGTGCTGGTTCCGCTCAGCCTGTTGTACCGGCGTATCTATCTGCGGCTGGTGGCGGCGGTCAGCTTTCTTGCCTTGTTTGGTGTGGCGCAGTTGCTCTGGGGGGCTGCTAGCAGCCAACCGGTCAGTACGGCATTCGGCTTTACTGTCGATCTGTTGCTGATGCTGGAGCTATTCTGGATTGGGTGTCTGGTGTGGGAGCTACAGCGCTACTACGAATTGCAAACCTGGTCGGGCGTGCTGCGTCGTGTGCGAGGCTGGCTGCCCGCACCGGCTTCGCCGGAGCAGGGTGTGCGTCCGGCTGATCCGGCCTGGACGATGTCCGGCGATTCCACGCCGTCCGGATTGCGGCATTGATAGGTCGCTGACGTGCCAAGCCCCCGCTGTTACGGGGGCTTGGCATTGGTGCATTGACCAAGTCAGTGCTTGACGGCCGCCTTCAGCGCCAATCTTGCCCGGTGCAATACCGGCTCGGTATAGCCATTGGGCTGTTTCACGCCTTCGAATACCAATTCGCAAGCTGCATTGAAAGCAATGCCATCAAACGCTGGCGCCATCGGCCGGTAGGCCGGGTCGTTGGCGTTTTGCTGGTCGACGATGGCGGCCATGCGCTGCATCACCTCGCGTACCTGCGCTTCGCTGACGATGCCGTGGCGCAGCCAGTTGGCGACATGCTGGCTAGAAATGCGCAAGGTGGCGCGGTCTTCCATCAGGCCGACGTTGTGGATGTCCGGCACCTTGGAGCAGCCGACGCCCTGGTCCACCCAGCGCACCACATAGCCGAGGATGCCCTGGCAGTTGTTTTCCAGCTCGCTGCGGATTTCGTCGGCCGACCAGTCGGTGGAAGGGGCCAGCGGCAGGGTGAGGATGTCGTCGACCGAAGCGCGGGTGCGCGACTTCAGCTCCTGCTGGCGAGCCGCCACATTGACCTGGTGGTAATGCAGGGCATGCAGCACGGCGCCAGTCGGTGATGGCACCCAGGCGCAGTTGGCGCCGGCTTGCGGGTGGCCGATCTTGGTCTTGACCATTTCCGCCATCAGGTCGGGCTTGGGCCACATGCCCTTGCCGATCTGCGCCCGGCCTTGCAAACCGCACAAGACGCCCACATCGACATTGCTGTTCTCATAGGCGGCGATCCACTTGCTGGCCTTCATCGCCTCCTTGCGCACCATCACGCCGGCTTCCATGGCGGTGTGGATTTCATCGCCGGTGCGGTCCATAAAGCCGGTGTTGATAAAGATGATGCGATCTTTCGCAGCGCGGATGCATTCCTTCAAATTGACCGAGGTACGGCGCTCTTCATCCATCACGCCGATCTTCAGTGCATGGCGCTGCAAACCCAGCGCATCTTCCACCCGGTCGAACAGCTCGCAGGCGAAGGCTACCTCGTCCGGGCCGTGCATCTTCGGTTTGACGATATACATCGAACCGCTGCGGCTATTGCGTAGCGCGCCCTTGCCCTCGATATCACGCTTGGCTATCAGGGCGGTGATGGCGGCATCCATGATGCCTTCGAATACTTCGTCACCATTGTGCAAGATGGCCGGATTGCTCATCAGGTGGCCGACATTGCGCAGCAGCATGAGCGAGCGACCATGCAGCTTCAGCTCGTCGCCATTGGCGCCCGTGAACACGCGGTCGCCATTCATACGGCGGGTGACTAGCTTGCCGCCCTTGTCGAAGGTGTCCTCCAGCGTGCCCAGCATCAGGCCCAGCCAATTGCGGTAGACCTCGACCTTGTCGGTCGCATCGACGGCGGCGACCGAGTCTTCGCAGTCCTGGATGGTGGTGACGGCCGCTTCGAGGCACAGGTCCTTCACATGGGCTGCGTCAGTGGCGCCAATCGGGTGGCTGGCATCGATCTGGATTTCCACATGCAGGCCATTGTGCTTGAGCAGCACGCCGCTGGGCCGTGCCGCATCGCCGCTGTAGCCGACGAAGGCGGAAGGATCATTCAGACAGCTTGATTCGCCACCCTTGAGGCTGACGCTGAGGCGACCACTGTTGACGCTGTATAGGGTGGCATCGTGGTGCGAGCCGATTTCCAGCGGGAAGGTGGCATCGAGGAAATCGCGGGCAAAGGCGATGACCTTGGCGCCGCGCGCCGGGTTATAGCCCTTGCCTTTCTCGGCGCCGCCGTCTTCCGCGATCACATCGGTGCCATAGAGCGCGTCATACAGCGAACCCCAGCGGGCATTAGCAGCGTTGAGCGCGTAGCGGGCGTTTTTCACCGGCACTACCAGTTGTGGGCCGGCCAGGGTGGCGATCTCTTCGTCGACGTTTTCGGTGGTCACCGCAAAATCGGGCCCTTCGGGCTGCAAGTAGCCGATCTCGGTCAGGAAGGCCTTGTAGTCGGCAAACGGCGCCTGCGGGTTGGCACGATGCCAGGCATCGATCTGCGCTTGTAACTCGTCGCGGCGAGCCAGCAAGGCGCGGTTCTTGGGGCTGAGGTCGGCGACGATTTTTTCAAAGGCCGACCAGAAGGCGGTAGCGTCGATGTCGCTGCCGGGAATGGCTTCGTTATTGACGAAGTCGTACAGCTCGCGGTCGATGGCGAGACTGCCGTGTTGGATGCGTTCGGTCATACAAAACTCCTACAGCGAATTAAGTTGGTTCAACGCAGCGCGCGGGTACTGATCGACTGGCTGGGTCGCGAGGTCATAACGAAAGTCGGCACTTACACCAAGACAGAAATCGGCGAGCGCCTTTTGGGGCCAGATGT
>NZ_JAYRLZ010000235.1:0-1682 GCF_041904975.1 Chitinimonas sp.
CGATCAAGGCCAGGCCGGAATTGGCATTGCTGCGCAATTCGAACAACTGGCGCAAGGTGCTCAGCTGCACCTTGCGCTCCTGCGCCAGCACCAGGGCGCCATAGGCCAGAACATCGAAATTGCGGTTGCGGCCCTCCCAATAGCCCGACCAGCCATTGGCGCCATTCCAGCCACTGCCCTTGGCTGGCAGCGAAGCGATGCCAGGCGCCAGCTGTTCCTGCAGGTAGTCCAGCGCCTTGTCATACATGGCTTGCGGCACGCTAAAGCCCTCGCCACGCGCATCCTGTAAAAAGCGGGTGACATAGGCGCTCAGCCAGTAATCATGGGCGCTGCCATCGCCCCACAGGCTGAAGCCGCCATTGGCTGCCTGATAGGCGCCGAGCTTGGCAAACGATTTATCCAGCACCTCGGCACGGTGCTCGCGGCTATGCGCCGGCAGGCCAAAGCGCTTGGCCGCCTCCTCATCGACAAACACCCAGGGATAGCTGGAGCTGGTGGTCTGCTCGGCGCAGCCATACGGATATTGCAGTAAGCCCTGCAGCACCTTTTGCGCATTAAGCGGCGGCAGTGCGCTCAGCATCAGCTGGCTGCTGCGCCCCGGATACCACGCCGCGCTATCGCTGTTCTTCAAGGTGACGGTTTCGCCCGGCGCCAGCAGATACAGCGAGGACACCTGCTGCGCCGGCGTCGGTGCCGCCACTTCCAGCACGAATTCGCGCTTGAGGTTGATGCCATTGCCGGCAACCTTGACGGTAAAGGTCTTCAACCCCGGCTCGCCCACCGCCGATACACCCAGGCGCAGGGTGGTTTTCTCCTTGTCCTTGAGGCTGGCGCTTTGCTTGCCGCCGGTGAGGCTCAAGCCGGCAGCGGCTTCCACCTCGACCGACAGGTTCTGGGCGTTGCCGGACAGATTGTGCAGGTCCAGCGCCAGCGCGGCGCTATCGCCACTGGCGATAAAGCGCGGCAGATTCATTTCGGCAATCAGCGGTGCTGCCACCACCATGCTGCGCTCGGCCGAGCCGAACTGCTCGGGCGCCGCCACGACCGCCATCAATCGCAGCCGGCCATTGAAGTCCGGCACCTTGACCTGCACCGTGGCCTCGCCCTGAGCGTTGAAATGCACCGGGCCATTGAACAGGTCGACCAGCTTGATCTTTTGCGGCGTCTTCGGCGGCTGCTTCAGCGAATTGTCGCCACCGAAGCGCAGCTTGCCTTTTTTGCCGTCGAGCTTTTCGATCAAGCGACCATACAGATCGCGCAATTCACCGGAATAGCGCAGCCGGCCAAAGAAGGCCTGGAACGGGTCGGGCGTTTTGAACTCGGTGATATTCAAAATGCCTTCATCCACCGCCGACACGGTCACCATCGCCTCCTTGGCGCTGGCCGGTGCAATTGCGATCTTCACCGGCACGGTGGTATCCGGGCGGATCTTGTCCGGCGCGGCCAGTTTCACCGGCAGGCGCCGGTTGCTGCGATCGATGCCGAGGTGGATCAAGCCCAGCGCACGGGTCGGCGTCACCCGGTCGCCTTGATTGCCGGGGCGCAATACGGTGACCGACACATACAGATCGTGGCGCTTCCAGCTCGGGTCGAGCGGGATATCGATCTGCTGCTTGTCGCTGTCTATGCTCACCCGCTTCATCCACAGCAGCTGGTCGCCCTCCACCATCACGATGCCCTCG
>NZ_JAYRLZ010000235.1:1692-6647 GCF_041904975.1 Chitinimonas sp.
AGCTTGAGCGCCACCCGATCCGGCCGCACGCCATCGCTTTGATCGCGCTGCGCCGACCAGCCAGCGTAAAAACGATAGGCCGCCGAGCCCGGTCCATTCGGCGTGCCGATTTCCAGCCGGTAGCGGCCATAGCGCACAGGCAGTTTCAGGGTGAAGGGCTTGCCGGCCACCAGATCGATATTCTGGCTGCTGACCAGCTCGCTGACTTCATCAAAGCCGGAATTCCAGCCGCGCTGGTCGTCGTAGCGCCAGTACCAGTTGCGATCTTCGCGGATCAGCCGCATCGGCGTGCCGCGCTGCGCCAGCATGCGCGCATCACCATCAGCCAGCACCACATCGAACTCGGCCAAAGCCCCCTCTGGCACATAGTCGCGGGTGAACTTGGGGCGTACGCCGAGCAGGGCCGGTGCCGGCCACCACACGCGCTCCAGGCTGCGCACCACCGGCCGGCCGCCGGACTCGAGCAAACTGAAGGTGCTGCGGATATTGATCGCCGACTGCCGACCACGCGCCGGCGCGACATCGACATCCACCTGGGCCTGGCCATTGTCGTCCAGGCTGTTTTCTTCCAGCTCCAGGCGCTTGGCGATATTGTCGTCGTCGATGCTGCCGAACACGTAGCCGGGTAGTTTGGCTGCCAGCGGATTGCGGCTGCGTGCGTACTCCACCGTGCCAAGCAGGCGATTGCCAGCCGCTGGCGCGCCATACAGATAGGCGCCATTGATATCGATGCTCAGGCCATCCTGCCCGGTCAAGCGGGGCTTGTCGCTCGCCAGATCGAGCTTCATCCGCTCGGGCAGGAATTCTTCCACCGAAAAGCGGTAGATGGTGCCGGGCAGTTTGTCGGCCGGATCGTGGCGCAATTCCAGCGTCCACACGCCGGTTGGCGCATCGGCCGGAATATCGATGCGTTGCTGGTAGTAGCCGGCCTGTTTGGCATTGGGCTTGAGGGTGGACACCAGCTGATTGTGGCCATCGGGCCGGCGCAGGGTGGCCTGGATGGGCTGCGGCGGCACCGGTCGGCCATCGGCATCGCGCGCCAGCACTGAGGCAATGAACTGCTCGCCCGGCCGGTACAGATCGCGGCCGCTATAGGCAAACAGGCGTACCGGCTTGTACAGATCACCACCGGTTTCGAATTCGGACAAATCCAGCGAGGGCTCGCGCAAGGCCAGCATCGATACCTGCTGGCCTTTTTCGGCCAGCAGCACCCGCGCCTTGTCCGGCCGCTCGGCAAAGTCCACCCGGCCCTCGCCATTGCTCGCCGCATGCGCGAGTACCTTGCCATTGGCGCCGAGCCATGACACGTCAACGCCGTCGAGGCCCTTGCCATTCACCAGCGAGCTGACCAGTACCGTGGCGCCCTTCGGATAGTTGTGCAGCGACACGCCAAGGTCGGACACATAGAAATAGGTGGTCTGGTAGTCATAGCCAAAGCGACCGGGCTTGCTCATCACCGCCACATAGATGCCGGGCTGCTTCAAGGATTCGATATCCTCGACCGGAATAAAGGTCACGCTCTGCTTGTTGGGCTGCTGCTCGGTAACAAAGCGCGCCTGGTACACGCTATCGGTCATTTTGTGCAGCGGGTCGAGCTCCCAGCTGCTGACTGCGCCATGCAACTCATGGTGGCGCTTGCTATAGGGCTGGTTCCATTCCGCCTCTTCGCCATCCTCGCCGTCTTCATTCACCGGTTTGGCCGCCTTGCGCGGCCCGGCAATCACCATTTCCAGAAAGCGCGGCAGCTGCTCCTTGCGCACGCGCAGAAACTGCACATCCACCTCGGGCACATTGACAGTAATCACCGGCAAGCCGCCATTCTGGCCGGCCGGCAGCACCATGCCATTGCTGGCAAAGTAATAGGCCGGCGAGATCGCCGCGGTGCGGATCGAGTAGCGCGCCTCATCCTTGAGGGTGCGGTCGATGCCGTCCTTCAGGCCAGGCTTGATCACCACGACATAACGGGTCTGCGGTTTGACGTTCGGGAAAAACACAATGCGCGGGTTCGGCCCGAGCACCCAGCCGCCCTTGACCAGCTTGCCACCCTTTACATCGACATCGGCCGGTGCGGTGCTGACGGTAGTGGCCTTGGCTTTAGCCTGCTCGCGACTGCTCTCGTCCTCTTCCGGCGTATCGGTGATCGCCTCGCCTTCCTCGTCGCCGGCCTCAGCCTCGGCTTTTTTGCCGGCCTTGAGCGGCTTTTTCGCCGCCGGCGTCTCGCTCATTTCGAACACCTGGATCAGGCTGTCAAAGTCCTGCCGCGCCAGTGGCTGCGATACCGTCAGCGCCAGGGCGGGCGAACCCTCGAAGCTGCGGTTGGCCGCTTCCACCAGCACAAACGGCGTATTCGGATCGGCCTGCCCACCTGCATCGCTGGCCACCGGTGCGCTGGCGCTGCTACTGAGCGCAGCCAGCAAACTCGGCGCCGCCGGGTTGGCATGATGGCGCCAGGCCGCTACGCCGGTGGCAGTTACGGCAACTGCAGACACAGCAATCAGGATGGGCTTGAGAAAGCGCATGGTGCGGGTCTTTATCGTCAGGGTTGGGCGGCACCCACGGCGAGCGGCCGGTACTTGGGCAGACTCAAAGAATACACAGGCCAAGCTGCAGCGGTAGCGTCGAAGCCACCATAGCGAGGCAGCAGCGCATTAATGCCAGAAACATCCCCAAAATGACGGATAAAACTGTTGCAAACATGCCGCAGCTTGGTGTGTGCAATCCGTAAACCCAAAACCTGTAGACACAGAGTCCAGGGAGAACACAGAGCACACAGAGAAATCCGACTCTATTGATTCGGACATCAAAAGTTTGAAGCGATAGGCCTTGGCTTTGCCCGCGATGGCGGCGCTTATCGCGGGCATGGCCTGCTCCTACGGCAAGCACAGCACGTGGGCTGGAGAAAATAGCTAAAACACCACATGCCCGAATCACCAATTTGGTTTTCTCAGTGTGCTCTGTGCCCTCCCTGCTCTCTATGTCTAAAGGTTTGCCTTCTGGCACCAAGTCCGCTGCAGTCCTCGGTCTCACCCCCTCAAACCTGTAGACACGGAGCACACCGAGAACACTGAGCACACAGAGAAACTCGCCTCCAACAGGTTTTACTCTGTGCGCTCGGTGCCCTCCCTGTTCTCTGTGTCTACAGGTTTGTCTTTCGGATTCGATTTACCGTAACCCCAGCCCTTCCGCCAAACCGTGCGTTTCGTGTACAAATCGCCCACCTGCCATTGCACAAGGACGCCACCATGAGCCATCGCCACGGCATCGATCTGGACAAAGCCCGCAGCCTGTTTGCGCAGGAACGCAGCCAGTTTGCCGCGCGCATGCCGCGCTCGCAGGCGCTGTCGCAGCAGGCTGGCGAACATTTGCTGTTCGGCGTGCCGCTGCACTGGATGAATGACTGGTCCACGCCGTTCTCGCTCTATGTCGAAGCCGCCCAGGGCGCACGCTTTCGCGATGTGGATGGCCACGACTATGTGGACTTTTGCCTCGGCGATACCGGCGCCATGTTCGGCCACGCGCCCGAGCCGGTGGCCCGTGCCCTGATCGCACAGGCCACAAAAGGTTTTACCACCATGCTGCCCAGCGACGATGCGCCCTGGGTGGCCAGCGAGCTGGCCCGGCGCTTCGGACTGCCATTCTGGCAATTTGCCATGACCGCCAGCGACGCCAACCGCTTCGCCATCCGCTGGGCGCGCGCCGCTACCGGCCGCGACCAAATCTTGGTGTTCAATGGCTGCTATCACGGCACGGTGGACGATGTGTTTGTCGATCTGATCGACGGCCAACCCAGCCAGCGCGACAGCCTGCTCGGCCAGGTATACGACTTGCGCCAGCACAGCCGCGTGGTCGAATTCAACGACCTGGCGGCACTGGATGCGGCGCTCGCCGACGGCACGGTAGCCTGCGTGCTGGCCGAGCCGGTGATGACCAATATCGGCATGGTGCTGCCGCAAGCCGGCTACTGGGAAGCCGCCCAGGCCATCATCCGCCGCCATGGCAGCCTGCTGCTGATCGACGAAACCCATACCATCAGCAGCGGCCCGGGCGGCTACAGCCGCGCCCACGGCCTGCAGCCCGATATGCTGGTGGTGGGCAAACCCATCGGCGGCGGCGTGCCCTGCGCGGTGTATGGCTTCAGTGCCGAGCTGGCCGAACGCGCCCAAGCCGCCAAGCGCCATGCACCACCCGGTCATTCGGGCATCGGCACCACCCTCACCGCCAATATGCTGGCCATGGCCGCCATGCGCGCCAATCTCGCCGAGGTGATGAGCGACAGCGCCTATGCCCACATGTTCAGTCTGGCCGAACGCCTGGCCGCCGGCTTGCGCGCTGTCATTTCCAAACACCAGCTGCCCTGGTGCATCACCCAGATCGGCGCCCGCAGCGAAATCCAGTTCAGCCCCACCCCGCCTGCCAATGGCAGCGAAGCCTCGCTGATACTCGATAGCGAGCTGGAACAGACCCTGCACCTATTCCTGCTCAACCGCGGCTTATTGATCACGCCCTTCCACAATATGCTGCTGGTGTGCCCACAGACGCGGGCTGACGATGTAGACCGGCTGGTGGCGGCGGTGGATGAGTTTGCGGGTTTGCTGGCTAGCTGACATGAATCAGTAAAACCGTCGCTTGCAATGCAATTCAGACCACACGTTAGGGCGGAAACGGCACCGCGGCTATAATCGCCGCCTTCCCTACCCTGCCCGTCGCCGTCATGAACGAAAAAGCCCGCCACTTTCTTGCCCAATACCAAACCGGTGGTGAAATCGAGGGCGGCCTGCTGTTCGCCAAAGCCTTGCAGCAAGCAAATCTAGACGGCAATGAAGCTAGTCTTGACCGGATCGAGGCATTACTAAGCCAGCTGCGGGCGAAACGCTCGCCCGAGGAAACGCGTTTTCTGGCCGACCCGGCTGCGGTCAATTTCTGCCTGATGCTGGCCTTCTACCTCGGTGACTATG
>NZ_JAYRLZ010000004.1:0-42562 GCF_041904975.1 Chitinimonas sp.
ATGGAAGCAGGGCTGGCCGAATTGCCATCACTCGTGCATGAGGCCGCTTGAGACTCGGGCACATAGGGCCAGTCGCCGCCACCGGCCGGGGTGTAGCCGGTTTTCGGCAAGCTCATCTGGTAGTCGATCCAGCCGGCCATACCGCGCTGTTTCACATCGGCAATACTGGCGTCGGTCGGACCAAAGCTTGCCTGTTCGAGAAAGCGCGCCACATCGGCATCGGCCATCGCGCTGCAGGGCAGTGGCGAGGCGTGGGGCAATTGCGCCGGAATCTGGTAGATGGTCCGATACAGTCCATTGCCGAGCATATCGCCAGCATCCTTGCCATAGCCGGCAATGACGGAGGCGCATTCGAGTGCCGATACATCGTTGCCGCCCAACAGCGGGAAGGAGCGTAGCGCCAGCGGGGCACTTGCAGCTGCGCCTATGGTTCTGCCATCGAACGGTACCCAGCCGGTGGGCTGCAGTAACAAGAGCTGGCTGCCAAGCTGGGCGGCGACGAAATAGCTGCCGGTCTGGCCCAGATCGCTGGCAGCCGGGCGGATGGTGGCGGACAGGGTGAGTGCATTGGGTGCGCCGCTATAGTCGGCCTTGACATCGAATTGCTCGCTGCGACCGGCAGCAAGTACGGGACCAAACAGCAAGAGTGCGAGCAGCTTGAGGGTGAATCCTGGTGGTTTCATGCCGGTCTCCCGAAAAGGTTCAAGCGGACGATGCAAGATGCATAAAAGTACGCGTGAATCGTTAACCGTCGATTTATAGGCAGTAAACATTTGTAAGGCTGTCGATCAGCCGAGGGGCCGACTGACGGACGCAGCCGCCGGCGGCTATTGGCGCGTCGACCGGTTTGAGCTAAAACGCTCGGATGGATGAATTTCAACAGTACGACGCGATCGGCCTGGCCGATCTGGTGCGCAGCCGCGCGGCCTCTCCGGCCGAATTGCTCGAGGCCGCCATTGCACGCTGCGAGGCGGTCAATCCGCGGCTGAATGCGGTGATAGTCCCGCTGTTCCAATCCGCCAGGATCGCCGCCGCGTCCGGTCTGCCGGCCGGGCCGTTCTCAGGTGTGCCCTTCTTGCTCAAGGACATGCTGGCGGCGCTGGCCGGGGTGCCGCTGGCCAACGGTTGCAAGGCCTTGCGACACTGGGTGCCGCATCATGACTCCGAACTGGTGCGGCGCTTCAAGGCGGCAGGCCTGGTGATCTTCGGCAAGACCAATGCGCCGGAATTCGGCCTGGTCGGCTATACCGAGCCGGAAGCATTCGGCCCGAGCCGCAATCCCTGGTCGCCGGACCATACGCCCGGTGGCTCATCGGGCGGTGCCGCTGCAGCCGTGGCTGCCGGCATCGTGCCGATGGCGCATGGTGGTGATGGTGGTGGCTCGATCCGCATTCCGGCCAGCAACTGCGGCCTGTTTGGCCTCAAGCCCTCGCGCGGGCGGGTGCCGCAGGGGCCGGACTTTGCCGAGTCCTGGTCGGGGGCGGTGCAAGAGGGCGTACTGTCGCGTAGCGTGCGTGATTCTGCTGCCATGCTCGATTGGATAGCCGGTGCCGACTACGGCGCGCCCTTTGCCATTGCCGAGCCGGCCATGCCCTATGCCCGTGCCGTGCTGGCCTCCCCCGGAAAACTGCGCGTCGGCGTGGTGCGCCAGGCGCCCGACACCCCGATACACGCTGACTGCCTGGCGGCGCTGGATCAGGCCTGTTCTGCCCTGGCCGAGCTTGGACACTGCGTGGAAGAAGTCGCGCTACCCTGGTCGCATGAGCTGCTGGTCGAGACTTACCTGACCCTGTATTACGGCGAGGTTGCGGCCGATCTGCGCTGGCTGGCGCGGCTGCTCGGTCGCAAGGTGCGGCGCGATGATGTGGAGCTGGAAACCTGGATACTGGCGCGCATGGGCGAGTCGCAGTCGGCTGCTGACTTTGTGATGGCGCGGCGCGACTGGAATATCCTGGCGCGCAGCATGGGGCATTTTCATCAGACCCATGATGTATTGCTGACCCCGACCCTGGCACAGCCGCCAACCCGCATTGGCGAATTGCGCATGCCGGCGGCGCAGAAGCTGGCGGTGGGCGCCATCGACCGCCTTGGCGCCACCCGGCTGCTGCATGGCGCCATCCATGAGCAGGCGCGACTCAATTTTGCCCGCATGCCCTTTACCCAGCTGGCCAATCTGACCGGCCAGCCCGCCATGTCGGTGCCGCTGCACTGGAATGCGGCCGGCTTGCCGATCGGCGTGCAATTTGTCGCCGCCATCAATCGCGAGGACTTGCTGTTCTCGCTGGCCGGGCAGTTGGAACAGGCACGCCCCTGGTTCAATCGCCGGCCCGCTGTTGCTGCGTCGATTGTTTGAGTATCCAGGCAAAGGCTTTCAACACTGGGGCGCAGAGTTCGCAGAGGGACGCAAAGAAAGGCAGAAGAATCAAAAGAGGGGCGCCTGCAATCCATATAAGGCTTCAGTTCTCGCCGTTTTTCATGTCTTTCTCTGCGTCCTCTGCGCCCTTTGCGCCTTTGCGTTGAAGCCTTTTATTCAATCCCGAATGTGAATCTGCACACTGCACGTCTGGCGGCGTGTACTTGAAACGGCGCAGTTTTCGGCCGACGCTGTGCAGGCTGGTCAAAAAACAAACTTCAGGAGGGGTCCAACCGGAGATGGGCGTTGGATACCGCGGGAATCGATCCTCTTACCGGCTTTCTCGATCGCCAGGGTTGCCTGCGCAATGCAGCGCGCCTAGTCGAGCACGCCAAGCGCGAGCAGCTGCCGCTGTCGGCGCTATGGGTCAATCTCGATCGTTTCAAGCGGGTAAATGAATCACTCGGCCTCGGTGGCGGCGACACGGTAATCGCCAAGATGGGCGAGCGGCTGCGTGGCCAGCTTGAACACCGCGTGCATATTGCCCGCATGGGCAGCGACGAATTCCTACTGCTGGCACCCAAGCACGATATCGGCGAGGCGGAAGGCCTGGCGCAAGAGGTACTGACGCTGGTGCATCGGCCGATGGAAGTGGGCGCGATCAGCCTGCATACCACCTGCTCGATCGGTGCGGCCTGCCTGGAGTATGCCGAAGGGGTGGAAGAGCTGCTGCAAAGGGCCGAGCACGCCATGCTGGAGGCCAAGCAGCTGGGCGGCGGGCGGCTGGTGCTGTCTGGCGATGAGCGTCTGCCCGGCCGCCTGGGCGTGAAGCTGGCGCGTGAAGAGCTGGTGGTCGAGCATAAATTGCATGCCGCGCTGGAGTTGGGCGGCCTGTATCTGCATTACCAGCCTATTGTCGCCTTCGATGGCCGGATCGAGGCGGTGGAGGCCCTGATGCGCTGCGAGCTTGACGGCGAGCTGGTGCCGCCGGTCCAGTTCATCCCGGTGGCGGAAAAAACCGGGCTGGTGATTCGCCTGGGCGAGTGGAGCCTGCTGCAAGGCGCCTTGCAGGCGCGCCGCATGGCCGATTCCGGTGTGCCGACCAAGGTGGCGATCAATGTGTCGCGCGCCCAGCTCACTGCCCCCAAGTTTGCTCCGGCGCTCTATGCGGCCCTGCTGTGCAGCGATGCCGCGCCAGGCCTGATCGAGCTGGAGATCACCGAGTCGTTGTTCATGGATGTGTCCGAATTGGTGCAGGCCAATTTGCGTGCGGCGATCAGCATGGGGGTGGGCCTGTCGATCGATGATTTCGGCACCGGCTATTCCTGTCTGGCCACCCTCAAGGATATTCCGGCCGGCAAGCTAAAGCTCGACCGCGCCTTTGTCACGCCCTTGCCGCACGATATGCGGGTGTTCGCGGTGGTGAAGGCGATCACCCAGTTGGGGCGTGAGCTCGGCATGACCGTGGTGGCCGAAGGGGTGGAGACCCGCGAGCAGTTGCAGGCGCTGGAGGCGGCAGGGGTCGATGCCATCCAGGGCTTTTTGCATGCCCGGCCGATGAGCTCGGACGATGTGCTGGATTGGCTGGCGCGCCAGTCGGTGACGCAGTGAGGGTGACATGACGACCGAGATCAGCGGATCAATACAGCAGGGCGCAACGGTCGATGAACTCTATGCCAAGACGGTGCTCGATATCGGCATTCCGCCGCGCCCCACCATCCTCGATGTGCTGGCTGGCGAAATGCGCCGCGAGGAGCCGGATTTCAACCGGATTGCCCAGCAGGTGTCGGCCGATGTCAGCTTGTCGGCCGGCCTGATCAAGACCGCCAATTCGCCGTTTTTCGGCTTTCGCATCCGCGCCCGCAGTGTCGCCCATGCCTTGACCATGCTCGGCCTCAATGTCGCCGGCAAGGCGATTGCCGGAGCAGCGCTGCGCAATGCCTTTCCGGCCAGCCCCAGCCTCGAGCGCTTCTGGGATGCCTCGGCCACCATTGCCGAGTACTCGGGCCTGCTGGCGCAGATCCTGGGTAACAGCGACGGGGTGAAGGCGGACGATGCCTACACCTACGGCCTGTTCCGCGACTGCGGCATGCCGGTACTGATGCGCAAGTTCCCCAACTATCGCGATACCCTGGCGCGCGCCAATGCCGAGCTGGAACGGCGCTTTACCACGGTGGAAGAAGAGGATATCCCGACCAATCATGCGATGGTCGGCTGCATGCTGGCGCAGAGCTGGTCGCTGCCGGAGGAAATCTGCCTGGCGATCCGCCAGCATCACGACTTCCTGCTCTTGCAAGGCGGGGCGACGGCGCTGCCACCCGCCAGCCGCCGCCTGATCGCCCTGGCCCAGCTGGCCGAGTATTTCCACCAGCGTCAGACCGGGCTGAACCAGACCGAGGAGTGGCACAAGCTTGGTCCTTCCTGCCTGCTATTGCTGGATCAGCCTGCCGATGCGCTGGAAGCGCTCGGCGCGGCACTGCAGGAGCGTGTGCGCGACGAGGTGTAAGGCGAAGCGGCAGGGGGGCTGTGACAAACTCCCGCTCAAGGCCCGGGTTTTCCGGGGTCGGCGATGCGGGTTGAAACGCGATTTGTTCAGTTTCTTTCGGCGTCGCCAACTGGCGTCAGCACCCGTTCAACGATTGCGCTGATCTCGGCCGGCAAATTGCCGGATTCGCGCATGAAGCGCGACAGGATCAGGGCCATATCGGGCTTGCCATCGCGCACCAGTATCGGCGCAGTTTTGGCGCCCAGGCCGGGCGTATCGCCGCTATCCACCGCCGCGTGGCTCAAGCGCCCATCAAGCCAGGTCAGAGCCCGCTCTTTGCCCTGCTTGTCGTAGCACAGCTGGAAACCGGCAATCTGTTCGTCCTCGCTCAGCCAGACTATCAAGTCGAAATAGTTCGAGCTGAACCAGCGGCGTCGGTATTCATTGGGGTGTTGGCGGACAGGGCTCAGTTCTCGCAGCATGGCCGCTCGCTCGCGATTTCTTGTCAGTTCATTGCATCGGCCGCATTTGTTGCGCGCTGCGGTGGGTTTACCAGGCAAGACAAGGCCTGTATCGATCAATCTTCCATCCCGCTGTGCTGGTAGGCTGGCAGAAAGTCCGTTTATGATAGGCACAGCCTACCGCCGGAGCCACCCGCATGTCCCAGATCACCCGCTATCAACAACTGGCTGATGACCTGGCCGGGCGGATACAGGCGGGTGTTTTGCAAGCCGGTGAGCGCCTGCCCTCGGTGCGCCAGCTGTGCAGCCTGCATGATGCCAGCCCGGCGACGGTGACTCACGCCCTGCATAGGCTGGAAGACGATGGCTTGATCGAAGCACGGCCGCGCCTCGGTTTTTATGTACGCCAACGCCAGTTCGGCAAGCCGACGCAGTGTGCCAGAGCTGGTCTGCCAACCGCCATTGCGCTGGAGGGCCACCGCAAACTGGCCATCGAACTGGCCCATGGCGATGACCGCGACCGGCTGACCTTACCCTCGCTGGCGCCCGAGCTGTTTCCTGCCCAGGCGATCAAGAAACAACTGATCCAGCTGCTGCAGCGCGATACCAGCATACTCAACGACAGCAGCTATGGCGGCCAGCAGCGCCTGCGTGAGCAGATTGCGCGTCGCTCACTGATGGCGGGGTGCGATTTCCGCCCCGATGAAGTGGTGGTCACCCATGGTGACACCGAGGCGCTGGATATATGTCTGCGCGTATTGACAAAGCCCGGTGATGTGGTGGCGGCACCGACGCCCGGGCCGCTGCGCGTGCTGGAGCAGCTCGAAGGGCATGGCTTGCAGGCGCTGGAAGTGCCGGCCCATCCGGTTCATGGCATGTCGGTGGATGCACTGGCAGCCTTGCTGCGCGAAAACCGGGTGGCGGCCTGTATCGTCAATGCCAACTTCCCCAGCCCCACCGGCAGCCTGATGCCGGATGCCGAAAAAGCGCGGCTGGCCGAGCTGGCCCATGCCCATGGCGTGCCGCTGATCGAGGTCGATACCTTTGGCGATCTGCACCATGGCGCGCAGCGACCGCGGGCGGTGAAGGCGTTCGATCGCCACGACAATGTGCTGTATTGCGTCGATCTGGGCTTTTTGATCAGCCCCGGTCTGCGCCTTGGCTATATCGCCGCCGGTAAACACCGGCTGGTGCTTGATGCCGCACGGGTGGTGCATGGCGAGCCGGTTGCCGCGCTGATCCAGGAGGCGATTGGCAGTTTTATGGCCAGCGGCCGGCTGGAACTGCATCTGCGCCGGCTGCGCTCGCAGCTGGCCGCGCAATACCGTAGCTACCGCGTGGCGGTGCTGCGCCATTTTCCGGCCGGGACCCGCGTCGCCCAAGGCACCGGTGGCTTTATGCTGTGGCTGGAGCTGCCTGGCGATATCGATGCGGTCGAGTTGCTGCGTCGCTGCCAACGGCTCGGCCTGTCCTTTGTGCCGGGTGTGTTGTGCAGCCTGGATTCGAGCTTCAGCAACTGCCTGCGGCTCAATGCCGGCCATCCCTTGGGGCCGGCCATTGAAGACGCCATTTCCCGTATCGGTGAGCAGGCGCGCACCATGCTGGACGAGGCGGATATTGCCGACGGCTGACCCAGCCGGCCGTACTGGCGCCAGCTTGCCAGTCAGCCGCGCCGCAGCGAAGCCGGTACAATGCCGCCTTCCGTGCAAATGAACCAAGCCGTGCCAAACAGCCGCGAACTCTATCTGCGCATCCTGCGCCACACGCTTGCCTACCGCTGGGTGCTGGTGTTTTCCATCGTCGCCTTGGTGGTGATTGCTGCTACCGAGGCCAGCTATAGCCATCTGCTGGGCATGCTGATCGATGCCGATTACCTGCAGAAACTGGCAACCCGGCCGTTTCTCGGTAGCTTGCTGCAGGGTTTCAACCTCAGCCTGCCGGTGTGGGGCGTGTCGGTGGCCTTGCTGGGCGTGGCTTTCGTGCGCTTTCTTGCCACCTATATCAATGCCTATACCGCCTCCTGGGTGGCGACCAAGGTGCAGAACGATCTGCGTGCGCTGATGTTCAACCGGCTGATGCGCTTGCCGGTTGCCAGCTTCGACCAGACCGCCGCCGGCGTGCTGATGTCGCGGCTGGCTTACGATGTGTCGGCCATCACCCAGGCCGGCACCCAGGTGCTGACCGTGCTGTTCAAGGAAGGCTTCACCATCGTGTTTCTGCTGGTGAATATGCTGGTGCTGGATTGGCAGCTAACCCTGTTCTGCCTGGTGATCGTGCCGGCCATCGGCATCGTGGTGTCGCTGATCGGCCGGCGCATGCGCCGCATCAGCCTGATGGCGCAAGGGGCGATGGGTGAGATGACCCGTATCCTCGACGAAGCCATCGGCGCCCAGCGCATCGTCAAGGTGTTTGGCGGGCGCGTTTACGAAGAGGCGCGCTTTGACAATGCCGCCAAGCAAGTGCGCCATGCTTTTGTGAAGATCGACTCCACCTCGGCGCTCAGCTCCGGCCTGATGTTGCTGTTGGTGGCCAGTGTGGTGTCGGTGATCGTGTTCTATGCCAAGCAGCGGGTGGCCAGTGCTGCACTGACCAATGCCGACTTCATCGTGTTGATGACTTCGCTGGTGCAATTGCAATCGCCGATCAAGAACATCAGCAAGATGAGCGAGCAGCTGCAGCGTGGACTGGCGGCGGCCGAGACGGTGTTTGGCTTGATCGATACGCCGCTGGAACGCGATGAGGGCAAGCTGGTCGTGAGCCGTGCCCAAGGCGCATTGGCATTTGAGCAGGTCAGCTTTCATTACGGCGACCCGGCGCGGCTGGCGCTAAACCAGATCGATTTACGCATTGCGCCGGGCGAGGTCGTGGCCCTGGTCGGCAGCTCGGGCGGCGGCAAAACCACCCTGGCCACCTTGCTGCCGCGCTTTTACGACCCGAGTAGCGGTCGGGTGACGCTTGATGGCCATGATCTGCGCGACTACACCCTGGCCAATTTGCGCCAGCAGATTGCCCTGGTCAGCCAGGATGTGGTGCTGTTCAACGACACGGTGGCGGCCAATATCGCCTATGGTGCTGGCGAAGTCGATCAGGCAAGGGTGGAGGCGGCAGCGCGGGCGGCGTTTGCCCATGACTTTATCGTGGCGATGCCGCAGGGCTATGCCAGCCAGATCGGCGAAAATGGCACCCGCCTGTCCGGCGGCCAGCGCCAGCGGCTGGCGATTGCCCGCGCCATCTACAAGGACGCGCCGATCCTGATTCTCGACGAAGCCACCAGCGCGCTCGATACCGAGTCGGAACGCCAGGTGCAGGCGGCGCTCGATGTGTTGATGCGTGGCCGCACCACCGTGATCATCGCCCATCGCCTGTCCACCATCGAAAACGCCGACCGCATCATCGCCATGCAGGGTGGGCGAGTCGTCGAAGTGGGCAGCCATGACGAGCTGCTGGCACGCGACGGCGTGTATGCCGGTCTGTACCGCCAACAGCGCGCGGAGGCGGCGTGAAGATCGAAACTACCTGCCTCGATCCTGTCCTCATCCGCCGCGTGCTGGTGACCAAGCTGCGTCACCATGGCGATGTCTTGCTGTGCACGCCGGTATTTGCCAGCCTCAAGCGCCAGCTGCCCGGTGTGGAGGTCGATGTGCTGATCCTCGACGAAACCCGCGATATGCTGGCCGACAATCCGCATATCGATCAGGTTTACACCATCAAGAAGACCCGCGCGCTGGGCGGTGGCATAGCGAAGCTAGGCTACGAGCTGCGCCAGCTGCGCGAGCTGCGCCGCCGCCGCTACGACCTGTTGCTGCATCTGACTGAAACCAGTCGCGGCGCTGCCCTGGCACGGTTGATCAAGCCGCGCTGGTCGGTCGGCATGGATGGGCCATGGAGCCGCCATTTCAAGCAGAGCTTCAGCCATCTGTATTTTCCGCTATGGGGCAATCGCCGCCATATCGTCGAGCAGAATCTCGATGCACTGCGGGTCATCGGCCTGTACCCCGAGGCGTGCGACAAGCAGCTGGTCCTGCTACCCGGCGCCGATGCACGCGCACGCGTGGCGGGCGAGCTGGCGGCGGCCGGCATGGGCGGCACACCGTATCTGCTGCTGCATCCCGGCTCGCGCTGGGCCTACAAGACCTGGCCGGCCGAGCGGGTGGCGGCGTTGGCGCGGCGGCTGCTGACCGACGGCCACCGCATTGTCCTGACTGGCGCGCCCGACCCGGCCGAGCGCCAGATGGCCGATGCGATCCTGGCAGCGTTGCCGGCCGGGCATGGGGTGCTGGATCTGGTCGGCAAGCTCAGCCTGCGCGAACTAGCTGCCGCCATTGATGGCGCACGCTTGATGCTGGGGGTGGATTCGGTGCCCATGCATATGGCCGCCGCCCTGCAAACCCCGGTGGTGGCGCTGTTTGGGCCGTCCAATGTGCACGAATGGGGGCCGTGGCGGGTGGCGCATCGTCTGGTGGCGGCTGATCTGCCTTGTCGGCCCTGCGGGCTGAAGGGGTGTGCCAACTCCGGCTATAGCGAGTGCCTGGCGCAGCTGCCGGAAAGCACGGTGCTGGCGGCTGTCGCAGCGCTGCTGCAGGAAACAGGAGCGCCTTGAGATGTGCGGTATTGCAGGATTTGTCGGCAGACGTGCCATTGCGCCAGCTACCCGCCTAGCCATGCTGGACGCCCTGCGCCAGCGCGGCCCGGATGGCCAGCAGATGCGCGCCTGGGATGCTGTCGGCCAGCTGGTTTCGGACCATGCCTCAGCACAGGCGGCGCTATTGCATGCGCGCTTGGCCATCATCGACCCACGGCCGATTGCCGACCAGCCGATGGCGAACGAGGTCGGCGATATCTGGCTTTGCTACAACGGCGAGGTGTATGGCTGGGCCGACGATGCGGCCAAGCTGGCCGCACAGGGCGCGGTATTTCATAGCCGCTCCGATACCGAATTCATCCTGCGCGGCTATGAAGCGTGGGGAATTGATGGCCTGCTGCCGCGTTTGCGCGGCATGTTTGCCTTCGCCTTGCTGGACAGGCGTATCGGCAAGCTGTTCCTGGTGCGCGACCGCATGGGCGAAAAGCCGCTGGTCTATGCCCACCGCCCCGATGGCCTTGCCTTTGGTTCGACGGTAAGGGCGGTGCTGCCCTGGTTGCCGCAGGACGCGCGTGATTTTGATGCCGATGCCATCGATGCCTATCTGGCCCATCGCTATATCCCGGCGCCGCGTACCATCTTTACTGCCATGCAGCGGCTGGAAAACGGCCATCTGCTCAGTTACGACCTCGCCAGCGGCACGCTGGAAAAGCGTTGCTACTGGCGGCCGCAAGCCAGCGGCCCCAGCACGGTGGATGAGGCGCTGAGCGAATTGGCGCGGGCGGTGGAGTTGCGCACGGTAGCCGATCGACCGCTGGGGGTGTTCTTGTCCGGCGGCATTGATTCCAGCTGTGTATCCAGCCTGTTGGCGGCCGGTGGCCACAATGAGCTGCGCACCTTTACTGCGGCTTTTCCCGGCACGCCGTTTGACGAAAGTGCCGACGCCGCTGAAATTGCTGCCACGCTGGGCCTGCGCAATCAGCCCTTGCCGGTGCCAGCTGATCTGGACGATGCGACATTTACCCGCATTGTGGCTGATCTGGACGAACCGTTTGCCGACCCATCGAGTTTCCCCACCTGGTTGCTGGCTCGCGAGACGGTAAAGCAGGTAACGGTGGTGCTGGGCGGCGATGGTGGCGATGAAGTGCTGGCTGGCTACAAGCGCCACACCAAGCATCGCAAGGGTGCCTGGCGCGGTGCGCTGCGCCTACCGGTGCAGGGCGGCGCCAGCCTGCTGCCAAAAGGCTGGGCAAAGATAGCCGACGAAGCCGGCATGGGCTGGCTCGATGCCTACAGCCTGCGTTTTTCCGGCCTCACCCCGGCGCAGCGCCGCTATGTGCGCGCTGGCCGCCCCCTGCCGCGCCTGCATTACTGGCGTACCAGCGACAGCCAGGAGAGCGTGCCGACCCGGCAGATGCTGGCGGTGGATTTTGCCAATGCCCTGCCCGAGTACATCCTGCGAAAGGGCGATCTATGCACCATGGCCAATGGCCTGGAACTGCGCGCGCCCCTGCTCGACCATGTGTGGCTGGAAAAGCTGTTTGCCCTGCCCGATGCGCAGCGCTTTACCCGGCCGGCCAAGCAGCTGTTGGCGCAGGCGATGCCGCAGCTTGCGCCGCTCCAACTGTTTCAGCGCAAAAAGCGCGGGTTTAACCCGCCGCTGCAGACCTGGCTGCGCGACAGTCTGGCACCGCGCTGCGCCGGGCTTGGCCTGCGGCTGGCTGCGCTCACCGACCAGCAACTCGATGCGGCACGTATCGATGCGCTGGTGCAGCGTTATCAAGCCGGCAGCGAAGCGCTGGCCGAGCAGCTGTTGCTATTGCTGATCCTCGACGAGAGCTTGGCCCAGCTGTCGGGCCTGCGCGGGAGCGTGGTCTAGGATGCCTTCTGCGCAGGCCAAGGCCAATATCGTCCTGCTGATCGACGGCCTGCCCGGCGGCGGCGCCGAGCGGGTGGTGCTGACGCTGGCGCAAGCCTTGGCTGCGGCCGGGCAGCGGGTAACCATCGTGTCGCTGCAGGCGGTATGTGAATACCCGATACCGGCGGGCGTCGACTACCTGGTGGTGGCCGATACCGGCCGTGGCCCCTTGCGCAAGCTGCGCGAAATAGCGCGCCGCGCGGCGCTACTGGATGCAGCCTTGCTACAGCATTTTGGCGATACGCCAATTGACCTGGCCATCTCCAATCTGCCCAAGACCGACCGGATCGTCGCCGCATCGCGACGTCTGAACAACGCCTGGTTCTGCCTGCATTGCGCGCTGACCGAGGGTAGCCTCGGAGAGCGGCGCGGCTGGCGGCGCAGGTTGAAGCTGCGCCAGCTGCGCCACTGCTATGGTGGTCGCAAGCTGATCACGGTGTGCCAGGCGCTGCAAGATGATGTGCGCGCGCTGGGCATTCGCCCGGCGCAGATGGTGACCATTTACAACCCATTTGCACTGGACGATATCCGCACCCAGTCACAGGCTGCTTGTCCGCTGGATGGCGAGGATTTTCTATTGCATGTGGGCCGGCTGAACCGGCAAAAACGCCATGATCGGCTGCTGGCGGCATTCAAGCTCAGTCCTTACTCCGGCAAGCTGGTGCTGCTGGGCAGCGGCAGCGCCGATGATCGTGCGGCGCTACTCGCACAGATTGCTGAGCTGGGCTTGAGCGAGCGGGTGCAGTTCGCTGGCTTTCAAGAGAATCCGTATCGCTTTATGCGCGCCGCGCGGGCGCTGGTGCTCAGTTCCGATTACGAGGGCTTTGGCAATGTACTGGTCGAGGCGCTGGCCTGCGGTACGCCGGTGATCAGCACCAACTGCCCGGTGGGCCCGAATGAAATCCTGCAAGGCAATCTGGCGCTGGGTCTGGCGGATCTGAGCGTTGAAGGTTTGGCGCGGGCGATCGATCGGGTGCTGGCAGCGCCACCGCAGGCTGAGTCGGCCGCACTGGATCGCTTTGCGCTGGCGACGGTGGCCGCGCAATACGCTAGCCTGGTCGGGCACTGATATGCCGCTGCTTTCCATCATCATCGCGGCCCACAATGCCGCCGCCTATCTGCAGGATACACTGGCGCGCCTGACTGGCGAGCTGGCTGGCGTTGGCAATGTAGAGGTGCTGTTGATTGATGACGCTTCCAGCGACGCCACTGCCGCCATTGCCGCCGCCCATGCCAGCCAGCACCCATGGTTACGCGTGCAGCGTGCCGAGTTTCGCAATGTGGGCAAAGTGCGGCAGCTTGGCGTGACCATGGCCAGCGGCCGCTATATCAGCTTTCTCGATAGCGACGATGCCTATGTCGATGGCGCGGTGGCCTGGCTGCTCGCCCAGCTGTCCAGCCAGCAGCCCGATGCCTTGCTGGCACCGTTGCGCGAAGTCAGCGTGCTCGATAGCCGTGCCGCGCTGCCGCAGTGCCGGCCTATCCGGCGCGAGGCGGCCATCGATCTGTTTCTTGAGCATCGTCATATCCAGGGCCATTTGATCGGCAAGTGCTTCAGTCGCGCCTTGCTGCTCGACAACCCGGTTCCGCCGCTGACGGCGTATGAAGACATGGCGCTGCTGCCGCGGCTGTTGCTGCAGTCCACGCATATCCTGCTGGCTGATGCGCCGTTCTATTGCTATCTGAAGCGCCCCGGCAGCCTGTCGTGCCGGCAGGATTGGCCGCGCCTGGCCGAGCAGGTGCAGGCGCTGCAGCAGATCGACGAAACCTTGGGCACGGTGGTTGACGCGGAACGGCTCGATGCCTTCTGGGTCAATCTGGCCGATGCCTTGCTGGCCAGCCCGCCGGGCAGGGCGCGCCTGGCTGAATTTCCGCAGATTGCGGCGCGGCTGCGGCGTATCAATGGTTTGCGCTTTATAGCGGCAAGGCGCATCCGTACCAGTATCAAGCGCAAATACCTGGCGCTATGTTTGCAACGGTCACCGTGGCATGGCTGAATACAAAGAGCCCCTGATAGGGCGACTGGCGGCAGCGTTCGCCGTATTGCTGATTGTGCTGCAGCCGCTCTTGCTGGCCATGTCGGCAAAGTGGTCGCATATCGCCGGCCAGGCGATCTTTATCGTCGGCTTGCTGCAATTGCTATGGCAAGCCGTCCGCAGGGATTTTTCATCGTCGTGGTCCGAGGTTCGCGATGCGGGGCTGGCCGCGGCGCCATTCTTGCTGCTGGCTGCTTCACTGGCGGCATCGATTGCCGCCAACCCGCAGGTGGCGTCTGATCATAAGCGCATGTACGACGCGACACTGGCGCTGGGCGGCCTGGTATTCGGCTTGCGCAGTCGGCGTGTGGCGTCGGTATGGTGGCTGGCCTGTGTCGTGGCGGCCTTGCTGATGGCCGGGCAGTCGATTTACGAGGTCTACGGGATCGGTGCCGATCGGGCGCGCGGTTACCATTTCTGGGTCAGCTGGGGCACCATGGGCCTTGCTTTGGGGGTGTTGCCGCTGCTGGCGCAGCCGCCGGGCTGGCAGCAGGGTTGGGCGCGCTGGGTTGGCTGGCTTGGGGCGGCGGCCGGTTTGTGCACGGCCTGGTTGTCCGGTTCGCGCGCGGTGTGGCTGTGCGCAGCCATCCTGCTGGCATGGCGGCTGGGGCGGCGCCGTCCTTGGCTGGTGCTGTCTGGCGCAGGTCTGCTGCTGCTGGGGGCCACGCTCATCCTGCCCAGCGGTGTGCAGCGCTGGCACATGATCAGCACCGATCTGGACCAGTTTCTTGCCGGCAATGCCGATACCTCTCTGGGCTTGCGGCTGGTGATGTGGCGCGAAGCGCTGGCAGCCTGGTACAGCCAGCCCTGGCTGGGCTTGGGGCCGGATGGATTTCATCCCTGGCTGATTCATGTGGTGGAAGCGCGGCGCGGGCCGATCAATCTGGCCGCGCATGGTCATGCGCACAATGAATTGCTCAATGCCCTGCTTAGCGGAGGCTTGCCCGGTGCACTGGTAACAGCATTGCTCTACCTGCTGCCCTGGCGGGCGTTTTCCCGTGCCGAGTCGCGGGTCGCGAATGCGCAGACTGTGGCCGTCAGCCGCGCCGGCAAGGCGCTGATCCTGATCTTTGTCATGGTGGGCCTTACCGATACCCTGTTGATCCATACATTCCTGTTTATGTTCTACGCGGTTTCCATCTTGCTGCTCTTGGGCTGGAGCGTGCCTCTGCGGCGAGGTTCTATGCCGCGGCCGCAGTCAAGCGCGTAAAATGGCGGCTTTTTCCGCCACCTCCAACCGGAAACACCCCTTATGCTGGACCCCCAATCCGTCGGCCTTGTCAGTGCCCAATGTGCCGAGTTCGATGAACCGTTCACCCTGCAAAGCGGTGCCGTGCTGCCACGCTATCGGCTGATGTATGAAACCTACGGCCAGCTCAATGCCGCGCGCTCCAATGCCATCCTGATCTGCCATGCATTGAGCGGCAATCACCATGTGGCCGGCCGCTATACGCCCGACGACAAATACCCGGGCTGGTGGGACAGCATGGTGGGCCCTGGCAAGCCGATCGATACCAATCGCTTTTTTGTGGTGGGGGTGAACAATCTGGGCGGCTGCCATGGCTCGACCGGGCCGTCCAGCGTGAATCCCGACAGCGGCAAGCCCTGGGGCTCGCGGTTTCCTGTGGTGGTGGTGAATGACTGGGTGCAGACCCAGGCGCGGCTGGCCGATCGGCTCGGCATCGAGCGCTGGGCGGCGGTGATCGGCGGCAGCCTCGGCGGCATGCAGGCGCTGCGCTGGACCGTGACTTACCCGCAGCGCATTCGCCATTGTCTGACCATTGCCTCGGCGCCCAAGCTTACCGCGCAGAATATTGCCTTCAATGATGTAGCGCGCAACGCCATCCTGGCCGACCCGGATTTTCACGGCGGCGACTACTACCAGCACGGCGTCCTGCCCAGGCGCGGGCTCAAGCTGGCGCGCATGCTTGGCCATATCACTTATCTGAGCGACGCCGGCATGGGCGGCAAGTTCGGTCGCCAGCACAAGTCCGGCGAATATCAGTTCGGCTACGACACCGAGTTCGAAATCGAAAGTTATCTGCGCTACCAGGGTGACCGCTTCGCCGATGTGTTCGATGCCAATACCTATCTGCTGATGACCAAGGCACTTGACTATTTCGACCCGGCGCGCCATTTCGGCGGCAGCCTGCCGGCCGCACTGGCAGCCACCGACGCGCGTTTTCTGGTGGTGGCATTCGACAGCGACTGGCGTTTTTCGCCCGATCGCTCCAAGGAAACCGTCAAGGCCCTGCTCGATGCCAAGAAGTCGGTCAGCTATGCCGAGATCAGCTCGGTGCATGGCCACGATGCTTTCCTGATGACCGATGAGCCTTATATGCGCCTGATGGATGCTTATCTGAAGCGGGTGGCGGATGAGGTTGGCACATGAGTAAGTACCAGGCGGCGCCGCGCGAACGGGTGCCCGACCAGCTACGCGGCATTGCCGCGCTGATGGTGGCGGCATTTCACTGCATCCTGCCGTTTTATGCGCAGCTGCAAGCCGTGCTGCCGGCCCCCCTGTTTCATGGCCTGTTTGCGCTGTGTAATGGCAGTGCCGGCGTGGTGCTGTTCTTTGTGCTGAGCGGCTATGTGCTGATGCCCTCGCTGGAGCGGATGGGCAAGCAGGGCCATGTCGCCCCGCGTTTCGTGCTGCGCCGCCTGTTCCGCATCGTGCCGCTATGGTGGCTGTCGGTCGGCATCGGCATGCTGCTGTTATTGCTGTTTCCTGGCGCGCGCTTACCGGGCGATCTGTCGGCCAGCCTGACCTTGCAGCCCGGCTGGACGCTTTTGTGGCAGAACCTGCTGTTTGGGCAGGTGCAGCTCAATCCGGTGGGCTGGACCTTGCAGATAGAGCTATTGGCCGTGCCCTTGCTCTATCTGGCTTGGACGCTATGCCGCCATCCACTGGCGCGCTGTGCCCTGTTCGGCCTGACCGTCGGCTTGCTGTACCGCTACCTGCTTACGCCACTGCTGCCGGGCATGTATTTTTTCCAATTCGCCTTCATGTTCGTGCTGGGTAGCGGTTTGCACTACCTGCTGCCCTGGCTGCATGGGCACAGTACTGCTGGTGTGCGCCAGCGCATCGCTGCTGCCGTATTGCCGCTCGGCGTGATGCTGTGGGTATTGCCTAGCAGCAAGTCTTTGGCCCAGCTGGTGCCCGGCTATTTCCTGGCTAGCGGGTGTGGCGCGACCCTGGTGTTGGCGGCAGCCCTGTCGCTGCCCTGGCCGAGCGGGCGGGCAAGTCGCTGGCTGGCGCAGCTTGGCGAGATTTCATACGGCTTTTATCTCTTGCACAGGCTGTGCCTGGTGGCGCTGGCGCTCGGCCTGCTGACCATTGCGCCAACGCTGGCGTCGCACCCGTTCCGCTTCAGCGGCTTGCTGTTACTGACTTCATTCCCGCTCGCCCTGTTGCTGGCGGCGCCCTTGTTCCGCTGGTTCGAGCGTCCTGCCATGGCTGCAGGGCGGGCTTTCGAGCAGCGCTGTTTCAAGCTGGACTCACGAAAGTCTGATGCGTATGTGTAACAGTCATTGCCTGGCTGGATTCCGGCCGGGTTTACCTTGCGGTGGAGAGTTTGCATGAAGCCTGTCACGGCCGCTGAAGGGCCGCGAGAGTTGGTGGCTGACCAGCTGCGGGCGATCGCTGCCCTGATGGTAGCGGCCTATCACTGCTTTCTCGGTTTTTACACGCTGATTGCCAAAGACTCGCCGGCCAGTCTGCTGGCGATTTTCATCCCGTTTAACGGATCGGCCGGCGTGTCGCTGTTTTTTGTGTTGAGCGGCTATATTCTGTTGCCCTCGCTGGATCGCTTGCGCGGCAAGTCGCTGGTCGCAGGGCGTTTCATCGTGCGCCGCCTGTTCAGGATATTGCCCGCCTGGTGGTTCAGCATCTGCCTGGGCGCCCTGTTTGCGTGGAGTTGTGCCACCGTGGCCCTGCCGGGCGAATGGTCGCTGGTGCGGGCGGAGCAGGGCTGGTGGTCGCTGTGGTTGCATAATGCCTTGCTGCTGGATGTCGGTCTGGGCAGTCATAATCTCAACCCGGTCGGCTGGACCTTGCAGGTAGAGATGCTTGCAGCACCGCTGATTTATTTGTTCTGGCGGATGCTGCAATCGTGGCCGCTCGCCGTGCTTCTGTCGGCATTGGCCCTGTGGGTGTTGTTCCACCATTTCGCCACACCTTGGCCGGGCGCGGTGTATTTTGCCCAGTTTGCCTTCATGTTTTTGCTGGGCGGCTGGCTCAGGCAGTGCCACCCTTATGTTGCTGCCTTGGCCGGTCGCCGGCGCTGGTTGGCGCTTGCCGCGATGCTGCCGGCGTTGGCGCTCTGGCTGGGGGCGAGTGCCAAGCCGCTATTGCAGCTGCACCCTGCGTATTTTCTGCTGGTCGGTGTCGGTGCGGCCGGGGTGCTGTTTGCAGCCGAATGGCTTTCTCTGGCGCCGGGCCGCCTGGGTCGCTGGCTTGGGTGGCTGGGGCTGGTGTCCTACAGTTTTTACCTGTTGCACTGGATGCTGATGCTGGCGATCGCTGCCGGCTTCTACCATCTGGCGCCTGCCTTGCTCGGCCATCCTGTGCTGTTTGGCGTGCTGCTATGTCTGAGCTCGATTCCGCTGGCGATCTGGCTGGCTGGTTTTTCCCATGACTGGATCGAGCAACCGGCCATACGCTGGGGCCGCCGTCTGGAAGCCCGCTTGTTCGGTGGCGCCTCTTGCGCGCCACCTCAGACCCTTACCCGTAGTGAATGATATGAATCCTGCAAGCCCTACCCTCCGCCCCGACCTGGCGCGCATCGCCAGCTGGATTGCCCCACAGACCCGTGTGCTCGACCTTGGTTGCGGCGATGGCGCCTTGCTGGCGCACCTGCGCGAGCAAAAGCAGGTGGCCGGCTATGGCGTGGAAATCGATATGGATGGGGTGATCGGCTGCGTGGCCAATGGCGTCAACGTGATCCAGCGCGACCTGGAATCGGGCCTGGCCGGTTTCGAGGCCAATAGCTTTGACTACGTGGTGCTGTCGCTCACCATCCAGTCGATGAAGCAGGTCGAATTGATTCTCGATGAAATGCTGCGGGTTGGTCGTACCGGCATCGTTACCTTTCCCAATTTCGGCTACTGGGAAAACCGCTGGCAGCTATTGTTTGGCCGCATGCCGGTGTCAGAGACCATTCCCTACCAGTGGTACGACACGCCGAATATCCACCTGTGCACGCTGGATGATTTCGACGACCTGGTGCGCGCACGTGGCGCACGGGTCAAGGCGAGCATGGTGCTGCACCAGGGCCAGCGCATCACCTTCTTGCCCAATCTGCGCGGCAGCCTCGCGCTGGTGCGCTTCGAGCGCGCGGAGCGATAGTGATGCTGGTACTGCAAACAGCCCGGCAGACCTTGCACTGCCTGGCCGAGGAACAATTATTCCTGCTGATCGAGTCGCCCGAGGCGCTGGCCTGCCTGCTCGGCTTGGCGGTGGCCGACGATTTGCTCGGTGCAGCCACTGAACTGGCCCTGCGCGGCAAGCTGCCGCGCCTGCGCCGCGCCAGCGCTGCCAATCTACCCTGGCGCAGCTATTGGCTGGTGGTCGAGCGCGCCAGCGCTACCATCATCGGTCTGGCCGGCTTTCGCTGTGAGCCCGATGCCGAGGGCGAAGTGGAATTAAGCTATGCCATCGCCCCGGCCTGGCGCGGCGCCGGTCATGCCAGCGAGGCGGGCGCCGCCCTGATCGGCTGGGCATTCAGCCAGCCCGGCTGCCGGGCGATCTGCGCCCACGGCGTGCGCCAGGACAACGCCGCTTCGCGCGCCGTGCTGGCGCGCTTGGGCTTGCGGCCGATTGGCTCTAATGGAGCTAGCGCCGATTATGGCTTGTCCAGGGCGGTCTACGCCGCAACTCACGGCGGCCCGTAGTTCGCCACTTACCTTTGCCTAATTTGGGGGCGCTTGATGTCCAGACCAACCGTGCAGGCTTGGCTAGACGATATCCGGATGGTAAATGAAACCAACCATTCGATCGTTCAAACAGTGCGGGCCCTGATGCGACAAACTATTGAGCCGCTTTCTGAAGAGCTCAAGTATGGAGGCATTCTGTTCGCCTCAGGATTACCGTTTGCCGGGGTATTCGCCTATCGAGCGCATGTCTCGGTGGAATTCAGTCATGGCGCGCGCATTCAGGACCCTTACGGATTTCTCGAAGGCAGCGGAAAAGGCCGGCGCCATATCAAGTTGACCGGCATCGAGCAGGTTCAGGAAAAACAGCTGGCGCACTACGTGTCGTTGGCGCTACACGTAACGAAGGAGACTGTATCGTGAAGTTTGGCTACACCATCATCTATGTGCCTGATGTGGCGGAATCGCTGGCTTTTTTTGAGCGCGCCTTTGGTTTGTCGCGGCGTTTTCTCCATGAATCGGGAAGCTATGGCGAGCTGGCAACCGGCGAAACCACCTTGGCATTCGCGTCCAATGAGCTGGGCAGGATGAATTTTCCAGCCGGTTTTATCGCGGCGAGCGCCTCCCCCTTGCCACTAGGGGTGGAAATTGCGCTGCTGACCGCCTTGGTGCCAGAAGCCCACGCCACGGCCCTGGCGGCCGGCGCGCAGGAGCTGGCAGCACCTGCGGCCAAGCCATGGGGGCAAGTCGTCTCCTATGTCCGCTGCCCCGATGGAACGGTGGTTGAACTGTGCACGCCGATGGAAGGATAAGTGCTGTTGACCACCGAATTCACCGCCCGCCTGCCGGGCCTGATCGACACTCTGGCCGAACAAGGCTGGGTGGTGTGCGATGACTTTCTGCATGCAGACGAAGTAGCGGCGCTGCGCGACGAGGCTGGCCGGCGCCTGGCCGCCGGTGCTTTCCACCGCGCCGGCGTCGGCCGGGCTGAGAGCCAGAGCGTGCGCGACGAGATTCGCGGCGACAGCGTGCTGTGGCTCGACCCGCAGCAGCCGGCACCAGCCGAGCAGGTGTATTGGCAGCGTATCGAAGCGCTGCAGCAAGCCTTGAACCGCGAACTGTTCCTCGGCATTCGCGAGGGCGAATTCCACTATGCGCAATATCCGGTCGGTGCCCACTACCAGCGCCATCTCGACCGCTTTCGCGATGATGATGCGCGGGTGATCTCGGCGGTCTGCTACCTCAACCCGGACTGGTGCGAAACCGACGGCGGCCAGCTCAGACTGTGGCTGGATACCGAAGGCCGCGCGGAATCCATCGACATCGCCCCGCAGGCCGGCCGCCTGCTGCTATTTCGCTCCGAGCGCTTCTGGCATGCCGTTCTGCCGGCACAACGAGAACGCTGGTCTTTGACGGGGTGGATGCGTAGGGGATGAGCCTTCAGGCCTAAACCCCAAACCTTGAACCACAGAGGGCACAGAGAACACAGAGGGGGCACAGAGAAGGGCGATGCTCTGTAGGGCGGGTTGGCTTTATCAACCCGCGCGGAATCGCAGGCGATAATCGAATTCCGCGCGGGTTCCCATCGAGAACCCGCCTTACCTGGCTTCCATGCTCGATTGACGTGCCTCATGAATAAGCCGTTCAATAATCTCTGTTTTTGCCTCTGAGTAAGCGTTCATATCAGGCCAGTCTTGCGCAGCTAATTCTTTTTTGATTTTCTGATACTCCGCTCTTCTGTCTGGATTCGAGCGCAAGTAGTTCCTAAGCAGAAGATAGCGTTCGATTTCAATACATCCTTTGCTGAATATGTGAATGTGTACGTCTCGCTGTTGAGTTCTAACCATTCTATGCTCAAAAAAATCTGGTTCTCTTACTCTTAACTGATAACCAACTTCAATTAATTTTGCAAGGTAGGTAGACTCGTTCGCGGCGTTTTCTACGACCACCACAATGTCTATAATTGGTTTGGCCGCCAGGCCGGGTACCGCTGTTGATCCAATGTGCTCGATCTGCAAGGCTGCGGTGCCTAACGCGCTTGAGATTGTCGCCTTGTGAAGTTCGAATTTCTTTTCCCATAGGGAGTCATAATCGACTATTTTGATTTCAGCTTTTTCGACTCCGCCAATCAGAACTTCATTCCCAGTCATTTTGATTCCTTTTGTTTCTTGGTCTTTAAATCATTGTTGGTATTTCGATATGTCGAAATATCAACAGATGGCATGGCGCCGATGTCGATTAACCTTCTGCTGCGAGTCCCAGTCCTGTAGGGCGGGTTGGCTTCTTCAATCCGCGCGGAATCGCAGGCGATAATCGAATTCCGCGCGGGTTCCCTTCGGGGCCCCGCCCTACCTGGCTGCTGCCGCCCTGTCTTAAAAAGCCCGCCCCCGGATTGCGCCTGCGGCTCCATCCAGGCTGCCAAGGCTAGCTACGGCGCCCCATTCCCGTCGGTTCTCGCCGAGCACCGCAGCGGCTTGCGGGGCAGTCCGGGGCCGCATGTCTGAGCCCGCGCAGCGGGCGAGTTCGGCCACGGCCGCAAGTGGCGAGGAGCGTAGGGAACCCGGCAAAGCCGGGCGAGGCCGTCGGGTCGCCTTTTCTTTCGGTACTTTCTTTTGGCGAAGCAAAAGAAAGTACCCCGGCTGCGGGCCGGGACCCGCTCCAAATCATTCGCGCCGCAGGCGCATAAGGCCGACATCGTTCAATCGGCGCAATGCGCTTCACTTCGCTTTCACCTTGTCGAGGATCGCACCTTACCGCCTTGGATGGGAGCAAGGCGGCTATCGCAACAAAGGCAATAGCGCTGCGCGAACGCGCGTCGAATGTGGTTCTTTTCATCAGGCAGGTGTGGCTACCTTGCTTTGTGTTGGCTCATTCTCCTCGCTGAACACGTCGGGATATTGACGGCCATACCATCCATCCACGCTCTCGTGGTCAAGGTTCACGAAGTGTTTGAAACCCTTTATCAGGATGATCAGGCTGCTTGCTATCGCGGTCAGCACGCCAAAGGCAGCATAGACTTCGTTGACCGACCAATGTGTCAGTGCCAGACCCGCGAGCGCGGGGCCGGCAGCAGCTGCGATCTGATTCAGCGTCATCGTGGCGCCGGACATGCGTGTACGGAAGGCTTTCGGGCGCGCCAGCATGCGATGCGTAAGTCCAACGAGCAATAGCGTGGCATTTGCCAGACCGCAAGCAACAAAGGCAATAAGCAGCAGCCAGGGTGACTGAGCCAGTCCGGCCACGGCCAAAGACAGTCCCAGTGCCAGCCCCGATGCAATTCGAGCGGCATACCTGCCGCAGCAGGCGATTATCTTTGCGGATAGATAGAACGAACCAGCAAGAATACCTACAGCCAAGCCAGCCTCACAACTGGCGAGCCAAGCACCAGAGAGCCCGAGGGCATGCACCTTCAACGGTACCAGCATGCCCACCGCGGGCGCGGCAAAAAGCCATGAAACGAAATTGATTAAGGACCAATAGCGCTCGATATGCACGGTCCACACGGCCTTGGCGCCGCGCATAAGATCGGTTTTCCAACGATGCAGCGGGCGAGTAGTGGCCGTGCTGCTGGCTGATCGGGACAGGCCAATGTTGCGGGTAAATGCAATGGCAACAAGCGGCAATATGGCGTGAAGCCACAGCGCCGCCTTGCTGCCGAATGTCGCAATAACCGCTCCTGCAACAACGGGGCCGACAAGGCGGCCAAGCGATTGAATGCCTTTTTGCAGGCTGACAGCGTGTGTCAGCGTGTTCGGCTCAAGCAAATCAGCCGGAGCATTTGACATGATCGGGGCGACAAGCGAATAGCAGGCAACACCACCCATCTCGAGCACGACCAGTAAGGCAATGTTGTAGTGGTCAATCGTTGCGAGTAGCGCAATGACTAGCGACTCAATTGTGTAAAGCAGCAAGCCGAACATAACCAGTTGTTGCTTGGGCAGGCGATCGCCCAGTGGCGATAGGGCTGGCATGGCAATAAAGGTCATTAGCGCGACAGCCGATGCGAAAACAGCAAGATCGCGCGCTCCGCCATTCAAGGCAATCAGCCAGGGCAATACGACTTGAGCTACCGACGTCGACATCAGGATAAGTGAGTCGGCTACCAGAAAACGCCGGAATGGCGCAGGGAGGCTGAAAAATGTTTTCAATGGGTCGGTTTTTCCGTGAAGCAACGCAATTGATCGATCGGAATGCTTGAAATCCTGCAGGGCGGGTTGGCTTCATCAAACCGCGCGGAAACGCAGGCGAAAATCGAATTCGGCGCGGGTTCCCTTCGGGGACCCTCCCTACCTGCCTGTCGGGAGTTTGCAGCAAAGCCAGAAAAGGCGAGGGCGGTCCGCTCATCTCTCGCCCTTCTCCGCGCCCCCTCTGTGTTCTCTGTGCCCTCTGTGGTTCAAGGTGTACGGTTTTGCCTTGAAAACAACCGCAGCCTGGCCTTGTGCCCTGCGGATGCAGAACCCGGATTGCGCTTGCGGCTCCATCCGGGCTGCCAAGGCCACAACGCCCCGGTTCGCTCATGCGGCCGGGGCGTCGTGTTTCTTGCCTGCCATGCGTTTGCAGCAAGGTCAGGAAAGGCGAGGGCGGCCCGCCCATCTCTGGCTTTTCTCCGTGCTCCCTCTGTGCCCTCTGTGGTTCAAGGTGTGGGGTTTTGGCGTTCAGCAAACTTAGCCACGCAGCTTGCGCGACAGCCAGCGCAGTGGCTTGGTGATGCGCCAGGATAGCGAGCCCTGCAGTACTGCATGGGCATGGCGTTCGGCGTCCAGCGCGGCTTGCAGGCCATTGGCGCGGCCGTTGAGGTCCTCGATGCGCAGGTTCTGGTGGTGGATGGTGGCCAGCTGCTCATTGACGCGCTGCTGGCGCTCTTCCAGTTGCAGATGCTGCTGGTGGATGATGGCGGCCATTCGCGCCGTTTCCAGCTGCAGCTGCTGGATATCGCCCTGCAGATGGCTGATCGAGGCATCCTTGCCGAGAATCTGCCGGTGCATTTCATCTTGCAGATTGGCGATCACCGAATCCTTTTCGCTGATGCTCGAATGCAGGATCAGCTGCAGATTGCGGATCTGCCCATCTTTTTGCTCGCAGGCGGCGGCCAGTTGCTGCTGCAGATTGTCGATCAGCGGCTGCAGGGTGGCGACGGTGCCCTGCATGGTCTGGACCGCCTGGCTGCGTTCCGCCACCGTCTGGTTGAGAATGTTGACGTGATGCTCGTGTACCTTGGCCGCTTCGGCCAGCAGGTCGGCGCGCTGGGCGCTCAAGTCGGCAGTCTGCTGCACCAGCTGTAGCTGCTGCTGCGCCTGGGCAATGCCCTGTACCAGCTGCTGGCGGTGGGCATCGACGCTGGCCAGGCTTTCCTCCAGCCGGCCGGCATAGCGGCCGCGCATATATTCATCGGAAAACCGCGCCAGCTCCTCATTGCTGGCGCGCGGCAACCACTGGCGCAGCAGGCTGAGCATGGCATCGCTGCGGCGGGTTTCGATTTCATGGGCACCCGAGCCGATGGCCGGGTTGAGCCGATACACTGCCGACACACCGGGAATATGGCGGAAGTCGCCATGGCGCGATAGCTGCAGCCAGAAGTCCCAGTCTTCATACAGCGGGCGCTCGGCATCGAAGCGGCAGCCCAGTTGCTTGATGCGGCTGGAAAACAGCACGGCGTGGATGGGCAGGAAGTTGCTCAGGAAGAGTTGGGCCGAGTCATAGGCTTGATCCCACACCTCATCCTTGGCTTCCTTGTTCGGGCCGACGGCACGCACGCCGGTATAGCTGGCCAGCACCGCCGGCTGCTGCTGGCAGCCCTTTACCAGCTTGGCGATATGGTCGGGCTCCAGCCAGTCGTCGTCATCCAGGAAGATCAGCCAGTCGCCTTGGGCATGGTCGATGGCGGCATTGGCGGCCTTGGGCCGGGTCAGCGGCTGGCCGGTTTCCACCAGGCGGATCGGGAAGCGGCCATGGCTGGTTGGCAGCGGGCTATGGGCACCACCGGTGACATTGACCAGCACGATTTCAATATGCGGATAAGTCTGCGCCGCCACCGAATCGAGCGCTTCGCCCAGCGTTGCGCGGTCGGCGCTGCGTATCAGCACGCTTACCAGCGGCAGGGCGGAAGGGTGTGCCGGCGCATCCAATCGTGCGGCGTGCAGGGCGATGGCGGCACTCAGTGTTGATGCGGTGTGCACGCTATAGGCTTCGGCCGCTGTTGCGGGTGCCGGCAGGGTCAGCGCCCGGTAGCGATTGAGTGCTGCGGTCTGCTCCACTTGCCGCGCCAGCGTGGCATCGGCGCTCATTGGCTGGCAGGCCGCCTGCTTGGCTGGCAGCGCATTGCTGATATCCAGCAGCAGATTGGCCGCGCTGGCGGCGGCAATTTCATATTGGGCAAGCTGGATGTCGCCACCATGGCGCCGCACGGCCTCCATCACTGCCAGCGCCACGCTGCGCCGCGCGGCATCGGGCTCGCTGGCCGACGGGGCATAGACAATGGCAATAGATTGCGCGGCCAGCTCGGCACCAATGCGCTCGATCAAGGCCTCGCCGTACTCCAGCTGCCCGCCGCCCAGCTGCCAGTCGCTGCGCTGGCTGAAGGCCAAAGGCGAAGCGGCGCTGTGTGGCTGACCGAGGCAGACCAGGGCGACCGGTTCTTGGCGCGCCAGATGCGACAGGATGGCGCCGCCGCAGCCCAGGGTTTCATCGCCGCCGTGTGTGGCAAATACCAGGGCGGGGCCGTGAGCGAGACGTGTAGTTGATTGCATGGGTACTGAGCTGCTTTCCATCAGGGTGTATTCAAGGCGGCCAAGCCCGCGCCGGGCGCCGTCGATAAAGGGGGCGATTATCGCGTGTTGTGCCGGCGATACCAATGCCTGTTTATGTGCAGGCAGCCAGCAATACTGCATGGCGAAACTGTGAAGAAATCGATAGCAGCCGGCGCCAAGGCGGTGTCCACTGGGCGAGATGGTCAAGCCAAGTCAGTGCGGCGCAAAAACAAGCCTCGATTTGTGCGGCCAGCTTGGGCAAAATCCGCTGTTTACTTTTTTGCAGGCCCGCTTCATGGATATGCACCGCCAAATGTTGTCGATTGCACGGCAGCATGCCGATTTGCCGCCGCTCGTTGCATTGGGTGTCGAGCTGTCCGGCCAGAGCGCGCAGATGGCAATGCTGGAGGAATCCGCCCGCCGCAATCCCGATGGGGCGCCGTACTACCAAGGCCTGCAAACTGTTCTGGGGCTCAATGCTCATTACCAAGCGCTGTGTGCACGCGATCTGTCTGCGCTGACTGTCGATGAACAGGTCCAGCTGTGGCTGGAGCGCTGCACCGTGCTGCAAAAGCTGCAGCGCCATAGTGAAGCCTGTTTTGCTTTGCAACATGTGCTGGCCCTCAAGCCAGCAGATCTCGATGCTTCCTGCGCGCTGGCCGCCTTGCTCGGGCGCCTGGGCCGGCATCTGGAGGCGGTTGGCGTGTTCGATCGCCTGCTGGCGGCGCAACCCGATTTGCCGCTGGCCCATAGCCGGCGCGGCGAATGCCTGCTGCAAAGCGGCAATCTGGCGGCGGCGCAAGCCTCGTTCGAGCGCGCACTGGCGCTGTCGCCCGAACACGCCGATGCGGTCATCGGCCTGGCGCAGACTCTGAACGCGCTGGGGCAGCCGGCACAAGCGCTGCGCCTGCTCGACCGTATCACCCCGCCTGCCGATGCGGCCTGGTGGTCGGTGCATGGGGCGGCATCGGCGGCCTGCGGTCAGATCGAAGCGGCGCTGGACGACTGGTACCAGGCGCTGGCGATCAACCCCGATCATCAACCCAGCGTGCAGGCGAGGCTGGCGGCACTGGCGCAATTGGCCGAGGCCAGTCCGGTCGATGCGGCGCCGGCAGCCATTGCGCCGGCTGATGGTCAGCCCATGGTGTCGGTGATCCTCGCTTGCCGCAGTGCCGAATGGGGCGCGCAGGCCAAGGCGGCCTACACCGCATTGCTGGGCGAACACCCGCATGAAATCCTGCTGATCGATGATGCCGGCTCGCTCAGCGAGGCATACAACCGTGGCAGTGCAGCCAGCAGGGGCGAGCTGCTGATCTATAGCCATGAAGGCGTGTCGGTGCTTAGCGCCGATATGCTGGGCATTGTGCTGGCACAGCTGCAGCAGTTCGACCTGCTCGGCGTGGCCGGCAGCACCCGCTTGCAGAATCCGGACTGGGAGTTGGGCGGGCAGGCTTATTTGCGCGGCATGGTGGCCGATCAGACCGATACCGGTGCTATCCGCATGACCGTATTCAATCTGGACCGGCCGATTGCGCCCGATATCGAGCTGCTGGATGAGCGTTGGCTGGCAGTGCGGCGCGCGGTGTGGCAGGCCACGCCGTTCGATGAGGCGCAGTTCGATGGCTGGGCCATGCAGGGCGCGGATTTCAGCTTTCGCGCCATCAAACAGGGTTTCAAGGCCGGGGTGGCCGGCAATCTGCTCACCTTGCGCTCGCCGGCTAAACACGATGCCGATGCGCGCTATGCCAACCGCTTCCGCCATAAGCATGCCTGCGACTTGGCGGTGCGCCAGCCCCTGCTGGTAGAGGCGCAGCGCCGTAACCAGGTTACCGTGTCGAGCGAGGCAGCGGCGCGTGCCTTCGGCCTCTTGGCGCTGAAGTGGCTGCCCTTGCAGCAAGAGGTGGATGATTACCAGCGCTGGCTGCGCCGCTACTATCCGGATAGCGAATCGCTGCTCGATGCGCAGCGCGAGGCGGCGGCAGCGCTGGCCTACCAGCCGCTGATTTCGGTGCTGGTGCCGGTATGGAACCCGCCGGTGCACTGGCTGGCCCGCGCCATCGACAGCGTGCGCGCCCAGACCTATGGCAACTGGCAGCTATGCATCGCCGACGATGCCTCCACCGACCCGGAGGTGGCAAAAGTCCTGCGCGACTATATGCAGCGCGACTCGCGCATCCAGGTGGCGTTCCGGCAGCAGAACGGCCATATCTCGGCGGCATCGAATTCGGCGCTGGAGCTGGTACAGGGCGAATTTGTCGCCCTGCTCGACCATGACGACGAGTTATCACCGCAAGCGCTGTACTGGGTGGCCAAGGAGCTCAATCGCGACCCGGAGCTGGGCTTGATCTATTCGGACGAGGACAAGGTCGATGAAGCCGGCGTGCGCCATCACCCTTATTTCAAGCCGGACTGGAACCCTGATCTATTCCTGTCGCAGAACATGATTTCGCATCTGGGCGTGTATCGCAGCAGCTTGCTGCGTGATATCGGCGGCTTTCGTATCGGCCTGGAAGGCTCGCAGGATTACGATCTGGCGCTGCGCTGCATCGAGCGTCTCTCGCCCAGGCAGATTGCCCATATTCCGCGCGTGCTTTATCACTGGCGCACCCTGGCAAACAGCACCGCATCGGGCGCCGAAGCCAAGCCCTATGCCAGCAATGCCGGCCGCCGCGCCCTGGAAGAGCATCTGGCGCGTACCGGCATCAGCGCGCAAATGGAGCCGGTGGCAGAGAATGCCACCTTCCACCGCATCCGCTATGCCTTGCCGTCCCAGCCGCCGCTGGTCAGCATCATCATCCCGACCCGCAATGGCCTCGATGTGTTGCGTCCCTGTATCGACAGCCTGAAGGCGACCGATTACCCGAACCGGGAAATCCTCATCATCGACAACGGCAGCGACGATGCCGAAACGCTGGCCTATATGGCGCAGCTGGCCAGCGAGCCGGGCTACCGCGTGTTGCGCGACGATGGCCCGTTCAACTACTCGGCGCTGAACAACGGCGCCGCCAGGCAGGCGCGCGGCGAGCTGATCTGCCTACTCAATAACGATATCGAGGCGATCAATGCTGACTGGCTGAGCGAGATGGTGGCGCAGGCGCTGCGCCCCGGCATCGGCGCGGTGGGGGCACGGCTGTGGTATCCGGACGATACCTTGCAGCATGGCGGCGTATTGCTGATCCGCGGTGTGGCCGGGCACGCCCATGTCAATCTGCTCAAGGGCCATGGCGGCTATTTTGGCCGCGCCGTGGTCACCCAGAATCTGTCGGCGGTCACTGCTGCCTGCCTGGTGATCCGCAAGGCCATCTACGACGAGGTGGGCGGCCTGGACGAAGACCTGGCGGTGGCATTCAATGATGTCGACTTCTGCCTGCGCGTGCAGCGCGCCGGCTACCGCAATCTGTGGACGCCATTTGCCGAGCTGTATCACCATGAATCCAAGAGCCGTGGCCATGAAGACACGCCAGCCAAGCAGGCGCGCTTTAGCCGTGAGGTCGACTTCATGAAAGCGCGCTGGGGCAATTTGCTGAACAATGACCCGGCCTACAACCCCAATCTGACCTTGACTGGCGACCCTTATTCCCTGGCGTGGCCGCCACGGCAGCTCAGGCATTGATCTTCGGCCTTGTACTGCAATAAAGCGTTGTCAGTGCAATGGCTGGTTTGCAGGATAATCTGCTTTGTTTCTTATGATTTTGATTTGTGAGGTATGGCATGTTTTTTACCCGGTCCGGGCAAAATAATATTGATTTGCTGCGCTGTCTTGCCGTGATGGCGGTATTCATTCATCACGCCCAGGTGACGTTTGGCGGCGCTGTGCCGTTTTTCGGTGACTATGGTGGTCAGTTTGGCCCGCAAATGTTTTTTTTGATCAGCGGCTATCTGATATCTGCCAGTGCCATCAAATACAATATCCGCCAGTATATTGTCCATCGCTGCTTCCGTATCTTCCCGGCGTATTGGTTGTTCTTTGTCGGCATCGGGGTCTATGTCGGTGCGCTGACGCTGGCCAGCATTTCGGCAAAGCCATGGCATTTCATCAGCAATATGGTGTTGCTGCAGCATCTGTTTCCGGAAGCGCTCAAGGGCATGGATGTGCTGCATGTCACCTGGACCCTGACGGTGGAAGTGCTCTGGTACGCCTTGTTGCCGCTACTGCTGCTGCTGTTCAAGCGTATCGACTTCAAGGTGGTGGTGGCTGCCACGCTGCTGTCGACTGCCTATGTGTATGGTGCAGGCAAAGGCGTGTTCGACTTTGTGTTTCCGAGTATCGCCAAAGATCAAGGCATGCATTTCCTGTTTCTGGAAAACAATTTCCTTGGCCAGCTGTGCTTCTTTGTGTATGGGGCGTATATCTATCAGCAGCGTGAATGGCTGAAGACCTTCAATCCGGTCGGGATGTGCTGTCTGGCGATGCTGATGTTTGTGCTGCGGCCGTATTATTTCGCCATCATGAATCCTATTTTCTTCACCGGAATTGCGCTGTCGGCATTATTCATTGTTGCCATCGCTTGCCCACCATGGCAATTCCGGCCGGCGCATTTCATTTCTGAAATTTCCTACTCGATTTATTTGTGTCATTTCCCTATTTTGCTGTACGTGCGTCATGTCCGTCAGGTAGAGGGTTTCTCCGGCGCACTGCTCGGCCTGGCGCTGACCTTGCTGGTGTCGATCGTGTCGTATGCGTTGGTGGAACGGCCTGGCATTGCCTTGGGCAAACGGATTGCCGATCGTCTCAAGTAGTGCAGACTGGAGCGGCCGGGGCCGCTCCAGTGCAAGGCATCAGCCGGATGTGGTGATGGTCGGCGCGGTGTGTGGCAAGCGGCGCGGCGGGAAAGCCAGTACATAGTCCTGGTTGACCAGTGACAGATTCGGGTTGTAAGCCGGGTCGGCCTGCAGGATATCGGCCCAGCTTTGCAGCATATAGTCGATTTCCTTGGCAAAGCGCGCCTGCTTCTCCGGCGTATCTTCAAAGCCGCGCGATGCCGATTCGTGGTGATACAGCAGCGCAAACGGCGTCCACACATTGAAATAGCCGGCGGCCTGCACTTTCAGGCACAGGTCGACATCGTTGAAGGCCACCGCCAGGGCCTGCTCATTGAAGCCGCCCACTTCGTCGAAGATGGCCTTGCGTACCAGCGAGCAGGCGGCAGTGACGGCCGAGTAGTTCTGGCATACCTGATTGCGGCTGAAATAGCCGGGCGCCTCGCGTGGCAGCGCATGGTGGGCATGGCCGGCCACGCCGCCGACGCCAAGAATGACGCCGCCGTGCTGGTTGGTATTGTTCGGGTAGAGCAACTTGCAGCCGACAATGCCGACCTCGGGGCGCTGCGCATGGCTGACCAGCTCGTCCAGCCAGTCGGGGCTGATCACCTCGATATCGTTGTTCATAAAGCACAGCAAGGGGGTATCAGCCAGTTTGACTGCCGCATTGTTCAGTGCCGAGTAGTTGAATGGTCGCTCATCGCGCAGCACCGTCAGGCGCCCAGCAGCTGCCTTGTCGCTCAGATAGTTCAGCACCCGTGGATCGGTGCTGCCATTGTCGATCACCAGGATGCGGTAGTCGGGGTAGGTGGTCTTTTCGGTGATGCTGTCGATGCATTTGCTGAGCAGATCAAAGCCATCGCGGGTCGGAATGATGATGGTGACGGCCGGTGCCGGCTTGGGCAGCGCCCGGCGTACGCGGAAGTAGCCGGATCCTGGTGTTGCCTCGTCGACTTCGGCCTGCATGCCGCTACGGCTCAGATGCTCTTCGATGGCGCGCTTGGCGGCGTAGTAGGCATAGGGCTTTTCGCCGTGACCGGCGGCGGTGCTGCCCGGTATCACCCGCCAGTGATAGGCGATATGCGGAATATGGCGGATGCGCGCCGGTGTGGTGCGCTCGATGGCGCGCAAGGCGAGGTCGTAGTCCTGGGCGCCCTCGAAGCCTTGGCGGAAGCCGCCAATCTCCTTGATCAGGCTATGGCGGTACACGCCGAGATGGCTGATGAAGTTGTAGGCAAGAAACAGATCGGGGTTCCAGTCCGGCTTGAAATGCGGATCGAAGCGGCGGCCATCCTCGCCGATCTTGTCCTCATCGCTGTACAGCACATCGGCATCGGGATGGGCGATGATTTCGCGGGCGAACAGGAATAACGCATGGGCCGGCAGCTCGTCGTCATGGTCGAGCAGGGCAATATAGTCGCCGCTGGCGCTGGCTAGCGCCGAGTTGGATGCGGCGGAAATATGACCGTTGTCGCTGCGGTGAATCACCTTGATGCGGCTGTCCTGGCTGGCATAGCGCGCCAGCAGGCTGGCGACATGGGGCTGGGTCGAGGCATCGTCGGCAATGCACAATTCCCAGTGCGGATAATGCTGCGCCAGCACCGAATCGATGGCGCGGCTCAGCCAGATATCCGGTGTATTGAATACCGGCATCAGGATGGAAATCAGCGGTGGCGACGACCAGCCGGCCATCTCCTGCTGGAAGGCCTTGAGCTCGATCGGGCCGGGCTGGTCGTAATCGCGAATCCATCGCTCATACAAGGTCTCTTCGCTGGCGTCGCCCGGCGGCAGGGCCAGTTCCTCGTGCGAAGCCGGCATCGGTGCCAGGCGGCGGCGGATGCCGGCCATGCCTTCCAGGCGAGCAATGCGATAGACCTTGCCAGCCAGCCGGGTCCAGCCACCGGCACGGGCGCTGGCGCGCCGTGCCAGGCCCAGCATGCGCTTGACGGCGCGCAGGCGATTGATGACGGCACGCAATGGCCGGGTCAGCTGCCAGGAGCGCGAGCGGGTCATGGCGTCCAGATCCGCCTGCAGGCGGTGGACGATATGCTCGAGATTGCGCACATGCACCTGGGTGTCGTGGTGCTGGCTGCGTAAATCGGCCAGCTCGGCAGTCGCCTCCTGGTAGCGGCTCTGCAGGCTGGCCAGTTCGCTGCGCTGCCGGCTCAGGCTGCCATTCATATCGCGTTGCTGCAGCTTTGAAAGGGCGGTTGCGCTGTCTAGCGCGGCTTGCAAGGCTGCGATGGTGCTTTGTTGATCGGCCAAGCGTTGCTCGCGCTCGGCCAACAGGGTGTGGCTGCTGTCCAGTAAGGTGCTTAAGCGCTGGGTGTCGCTATCGATACGGGCGGCTTGCGCCTGCAGATTATCAATATGCACATCCTTGGCTGAGACCAGCGCATGCAGATGCTGCATTTCGCCTGTCAGGGCTGCCAGTGCCTGGTCCAGCGTGCCGGGGCGTTGCGGGCGCGCCAGCAGGGCATGCCGCTTCGCATCCTCGGCCTGCGTCCTGGCCACAATGGCCAGCGCGTCGGCACGCGGTGCCAGCCATTTTTGCAATAACAATTCCTGGTCATCGGTATGGTCAGCCGTGCCGGCACAGAAGCTGGCGCTGATGCCTTCGACAAACTGCAATTGGCCGTGCTGCAGCAACTGGATGGTGAAGTCGCGCCAGGGCGCAGCGTCAAAGCGCTGGTCAAAGGCACATTTGGCGGCGGCGCGGGCGCTGAATAGCAGGCTGCGTAGCGGCAGTGGATGGCGGAGCCATAGCTCGTCTGCGCTGACCGCTTCATTGAAACTCGCCAGGGTGGCCTCGCTATCGATCAGGCGGGCGCCGGCATAGCAGCCGGCACTGTCGGGCTGCTGCAGCGCTGCCTGTAGCAGCCTGGCGATATGGTCCGGAGCCAGGCGCTGGCCGTCGGCCAGATACATCAGCCAATCGCCCTTTGCCGCCTGCAGCAGCCGGTTGGCTGCATCGGCCTGACTACATGGCTCCGGCACTGTTACGTGGCCAAGCTGCAGGTGCTCGCCTGCCGAGGGGAGTGCGCAATTTGCGGCGCCTGCGACAAGCACTTCGATATGCCGGTAGCTCTGCAGGCTGAGGTCAGCAAGGGTATGTGCCAGCACATCATCGCCAAGCTGCGGCAGCAGTACGCTGACCAAGGGTTGTTGCGATGGCAAGACCACCGTGCCATCAAGAACGGCAGCCGGGCGATACGGGCCGAATGCCTGGTAAAGATCGTTCTGCAGCTGTTCGCCGCTGAGTACGATATAGCCCTCGGCCGCCTCTACCGATGCATCCAGCGTATAGGTGCGCAGCTGGTTCAGCGCGCTGACATGTTGGTCATAACGCTGCTGTGCCAGCTGGCTGGTGAAGGCCTGCATGGCCTCGGCCTTGCGTTGGCGGTGTGCGCTGATGTCGAGCAGATGGCTGGGGCGAAACTGGGCGCCCACTTCGTACTGCGCCAGCAGCAATTCACCGCCCATGCGCCGCACCGCCTCGACGGCAGCCAGGGCGACGGCGCGATGATCAGGATGAAATTCAAACAGGGAGGGCGCATACACTATCCGGGCGCCACTCGCCTTGATCTGCGCGGCGATCTGGCCAATCAGGCGCTCGCCGTATTCCACCGCGCGATCGCGCCAGTGCCAGCAGATCGGTGCGTCACAACCCAGTATCCGTGCCGCCTCGGTACTCTCGGCCAGCCGGGTATCCGCCAGCGCCTGGCGCTCTGCGGCATCGTCGGTCGGTGCGCCATCGGTAATCAGTACCACGGTGACGTCATGCCCGGCCGCACGATGGGCGGCAATGGCGCCGCCGCAGCCGAATACTTCGTCATCGGGATGGGGGGCGAGTACCAGGGCGGGGCCGTCGGCCAGGCATTCAATGGCGTGGTAGGGCATCAATTCTTGTTCTTGCATGGTGATATGGCGAATGCTTTCCTGGGTCGGACCATTCCGACGCTGTGAACGGAAAATAGGGCTGGTGCTGAGTGGCTCGGCTGCTGTCTCGAGCGTGCTGGCCGGCTATATGGCGAGGCTGCCTATAGCGCGCAATACAAGCCGATAGTCTTCAAAAAGCCCGACATTCTATAACGCCTCGACATGGCTGCGACCTGCCGTATAAGCGGCGGCAGGCTAGCCAGCCGATAAAACGCAGCCGCTTCGTCCGGTGCAAACGTCGGGGAGCAGTCGGCAAATTGCCGGTGAAACTGTTCGGCTTGTCCCTGTTTGCGGGCTACTGACTGCCGCATGGTCCGAAGCAATGAGGCCATGCGACGCAAATGGAGGGGCTGGGCCCCGATCGTGTTGCCGGCATGCTGGCGATACAGGACGGTGGGGGTGCCAATCGTGTGAATCTGGCCGAAAGCACTGGCAACCAGAGCGATCCACCAATCATGCATGATGGCAGAAGGTGGAATAGTACCAACGCGGTCGACCAGTTCGCGATTCATCAACATGGTGCATCCGGTCAGACAGTTTTCGACCAGGAGCCGTTGGAATGACAGTGCCTCCGGGGTAGGGCGCAGGCCTTGGTATTTCCAGAACGACTCACACAGAGGGCCCAGCTGTTCGTCGACAACGGTCAGATCACTATGAACAAGCATGGGGATCCCTGGTGCATGCTGTTCAGCTTGCCTCAGCAATGCAAGGCTGTCTGCGAGCTTGCCGGGCAACCAGACGTCATCCTGATCAGCCAGCGCGATGTAGTTGCCGGTTGAATTGCGCAGCAAGGTCGCAAAATTCTGGCAAGCACCGCGTGAGCCCTGCTTCATCGTGCGGTCTATGTTGACCCGGTCGGGGAACTGCCGGGCAAAGTCCGCCAGGATGGCCAGGGTGCGATCGTTCGAGCCGTCGTCACGGGCTCGCAGTATCCAGTTGGCATGACGTTGTTGGGCCAGCGAGGTCAAGAACGCAGGCAGATAGCGTTCGCCATTGAATGTGGCAAGCAAGACTTCGATACAACAGTCGCCGAGCATCCTATGACCCTGGTGGCAGTTGGCAGCCGGCCATCCTAGCATCGAAGCTGTTGCAGCCCAATTTTCCAGCGCCGATCCGGTTGGGGAGGGTCATTTCCATCCTGAAAAATCAAAGGCCTGCGCAATTTTTCAAGCCGAAAAACCAATTGCTCGCAAAGCCGAAAATACGGCGCTGGCAATTGCCTCGCAGACTGAAATATGCGGGGTGATAGATGTGCCCGCCATCAGACTGTTGCATTAATGCGCCGTCAATAAAGAGTAATTTGCCATTGAACGACAACACAACTACCTTAGCGCCGTACGACCGCATCATGAGGGTGAAGAGGCGAGTTCGATTCCTCTCGGAAGTGCGGTGGGCCTCGCATTCAGTGGCGGAGCTTGCTTGCAACGGCCAAATCGTGCTGATATAGTCAGTCTGTCGGCCCGCATGTGAGCTTGATGGTGGTTGTAAGTCGATGGGGTCAGCAGCGTCTGCAAAGGCGCGCCAGCAGGGCCTCAGCGGCAAATTCGGTCACCATCAGAAGCCGGCTGGGAGTGTAATACTTCAACTTGTTTTTTGCTTATACCAAGAGGAAAGCGTCCATGAAAAAGAGCCTTATTGCTCTCAGTTTGCTGGCAGCCACCAGTGCTTTTGCAGGGCCCACACAACCTGTTACAGAGCTGATCGGTAATACTGGGGATTTGCTGCTGGCACCAGTGTTCAATGCAGGCCAGGGCTGGAATACCGAAATCAAGGTGGTCAATACTTCGACCACTCTGTCCACGGTTGCTAAGGTTGTTTATTACGACCAAAAGACTTCCGCTGAATTGCTTGACTTCTTGATCTATCTGAGCCCGGGCGACGTCTGGACCGGTAACACCACCTGCTTGAACGCAACTTGCGGCAGCGTTGGTGTGGTTTCGACCGATGACTCCTGGCTGAAGTCGGATGGCACCTTCCCGAAGGTTGGCGAATCGGTAACTTTCCCGTTTGCTCGTAACCAGACCGTTGGCTACGTTGGTGTGTTCGAAGCTGCTGCTTTCAATGCTGGCGCTGCTCCTCTGGCCAAGACTGCCGTGAAGGCTGCTTACGATGGTCTGGCTGCTGGCTACTTCGTTGAAGCCAACACCCCGAACATCCTGTCGGGTAAGGCTCGCATGGTATTCAACGCTACTGGCGTTGCTGCTGCCCTGCCGATGACTGCTATCGCTAACTACGACAACGTTGCCCGTCTGAGCCCGCAAGTGTTCACTGGCTTCGGTAGCGAAGCTGGTTCGTCCTCGCTGACCACCACGGCTCAGCTGGAAACCCTGATCTGGGGTAACAACTGGGTTCTGCCATACGACAGCGCCCAAGGTCTGTCGATTGCTTCGGTAACCTTCCCGACCCGTCGTACCTACGAGTGTGACAATGCAGCTCTGCAATGCCCGACTCGTGGCGGCGCTGCTGGCGTTGGCGTGTACCCGTTCAACAACACCTCCGATGCTCCAGTGGTCGGTGCTGTTGTAGTTCGTGACAATGCTGAGCAAGCTATCAGCCAGCCTGGTCAAGTTACCTCGCCACCTCAGCCAACGTTTGCTCCTAAGTTCGACGAAGTCGGTTTCCTGACCTTGTCGGCCGCTGCAAACAACGACAACACTGGCAACGCATTTGCTGGTCTGCTGAACAACGCTTCGACCGGTGCTTTCACTGCTGGTTGGGCTAACCTGTCGTTCGCTGGTGGCGTACCTGCAGTTGTGACTCAAATGGTTTGGAATGTGACCGGTTCGGGCGTAAGCAGCTTCGAATGGTTCTACCCATCCAACACTGGCAACTAAGTCGATTAAGACTGGTTGAGGCAATGCGGCAAGTTGCGTTGTTGTTATTGGCGCATCTTGCCGTGTAGCCAAGAAATCAAGAGGACTGCAAAGTCCTCTTTTTTTTAGGAGAAGATTATCTTGTTGAAAAATATATTCAGTTTGCGCCACACGACACCGGTAATGGCTGGCGGCCTGGCGCTGCTATCTACTCTGGCTATGGCCAAGCCAAATCTTATTTATCCATCGATTCATTCCTATTTTCCACGTGCGCAGACACAGTCCTATCTGCTTAATGGGCAGATTGCCACAATCAGCACAAAGGGCTGGCGTGATACCAATAATTATCTTGCTGCAGACCTTACTCAGAGAACGGTAATTCGCTGCACGATGCAGATCGAATGGAACCAGATTTGCGTTGCAACGGCATTCCAGCCAAAGAATACACTCGGATTTTCTGGCGCTCAGTGGGCAACATCTTCGGGTGAATCAGTTCTTCCGACCTCTTTCAAATTCTGGCTGCCCGCCGGAACGGTATCACTGACCATTCCGATGTTCACCTATCAAAGCTACCCGATGGTGGCTGTGATGCGTAAAGGAACACCGAGCACACGTGCGACCCAGCCTACGGTGGCGGAGTTGAATGATTTTTCGACCAGATTTCCGATTATTCCTTCAAACGGTTTCTCGCGTATGCAGAAGCTGATTGCTGGCGATGAAATCATTTCGGGCGCAGAAGGAAGCGGTGTTTTACAGATCCTCAGTTCGACTGATGTGGTTTCTGCGACTCAAGCCAATCCAAAGGGTGATTGGGTGTATGTCGATGTTTATGGTGGACCGTCGATTGAAGTCGATATTGGTGGTAGTGCCATTAAATCGATGTTTCAGGCCGAATACGAGTCGCTTGCGTATGATGCCAGTGGCGATCCGCTATCCGGTGGTGTAACGCCGGTCACGACGGCGCCGGTCGTAACGGCCCGGCCAAGCCCGAGCTTCAGCACCAATGGTGCTTCGGTCAATGCCACGGTAACGCTGGATAAAATCGGTATTGTTTATGCCACCGTTGATACCAGCCCGTCCAATCCGGTCATTGTTCCTTCGGCGCAAAATCCCAATCCTGCGGGTTGGGCTCAAAGTAGCGTAAGTGCAGCTCCGCAGTTGTCGTTGGCATTGTCATCGCCACGCGTAACTGGGCAGCGTTATTACATGCACTACTACACGGCAGATACAACGCAGGCGGCATTCTCGGTCGTTGATACGGTTGAAGTGCCGAATACTGCAACGCCGACCAATGCTCCGGTATTGACTGTTTCGGGTGGTTCGTTTAGCGCTGATGGTACCCAGGTCAGCTTTAGCCTTACCAGTGATCAGCTGGCCAAGGTGTACGCGATTCTGAGCTCCAATAAAACACCGCCAGCGATTGGCAATGCCGTATGGGGCAACGGCACATTGGTTGCTGGAGACAAGGCACCATTCAGTTTCACTACCTTGATTGCGGCTCCAACCGCTGCAAGTACCGGTGAAAGCTATTACATTCACTACTATGCTGTCGATTTCGGCGCGAGTGGCGTGGGCAAGAATTTCACGGCAATCGGCACTACGCCGGTCGTGTGCAGTGGTGCCACTGGTTTGGCACGTTGCACGCCGGTTTTGGGCTCGGCATCGGCTGATCGCAATACCCGCGCAAGCACGGTGAATTTCTCTGTTGGTGTCAATAACGCCAGTGCGATCGTCTATGCCTTGGTGGATAACAGCGCTGCAGCACCTACCACGCCGATTACTGATAGTAAATGGACCCAGTTGAAGGTGACAGGTACTACCTCCCTGGTGGCAGCCCAAGCCTTGACGCCGGTGGCTGGTGTGGATAACACCAAGGATTTGTATGTCCATTACCTGGCTACTGATTCGTCCGGCAGCAACAAGACCGACATCCAGAATCTGCTGGTGACCGCTTGTTCGCCCACACTGACGCCCCTCTCGGCTAAGGCAACGGCAAGCTTCGATGCCAGCAAGCAGAATGTCACGGCTTTGGCGGTAGACATTACTCCGGATGGCGCTGACAAATGTACGACCGGCACGCCCATTCTGGTAGCGAATATCAGTGGCTCCCTGTGGCTGTTTGACGTGAAAAAGGGTTGGGCGCCATTGGCAAATGGCATTGCGTTTGCAGGTGCTTCGGCTCCCTTGAATACAACCATTCCTTCGATTGCGGCAATTCCCGCAGGTGGTGGTATTCCGGTCCAATTCTTCAAGGATGCGAAGGTGGATCTGTTTGCCGGCTACCTGACTGATGGTATTTCCGGACCCGCATCTGGCGGTAGTCGCTATGTGTTCTATCCGTCGCCATTGCAATTCCTGAACTAGCACTTATTCTTGCTTTGGCAGTCCAAGGCTCAACAGGGTTTTTGCCCTGTTGAGCTTTTTTGCTGAAACAATCAATACTGAAATTGATGAGGTCGTATGAAAGTCTTGGCTCACTTGCTCTGCTCGGCTTTATTGCTGGGTACGGTGTGTTCATGTTCCATCTTGCGTCGAGACGACACGGCGATCGAAGTCGCCGATAGCAAGGTTGATGAAATGCTGCGTTGGGAAACGCCGGCGCCAGAGGTGGTGAATCATCCGGAATATGCCAATGCCAAAGCGGCTGTGACGGAGTTCTGGAAAGCCTATATTCGTCGGGAGTGGCGCAAGTGTTACTCGCTGGAGAATGAGGATACCCGCAAGGCAGTAAAGGAAGACTTCTATGTCGGCTACTGGCGCGGCGCAATTCCAGTCAAGTCGATCAAGCTGTATGACATCAGCTTCAAGACCGATACCACTTTTTCTGTATCTCTTGAAATGGAATTGGAGCAATCCGTGGTTTCCGGTGTAAAGCGGCAGCCATTATTGATGCATTATGAATGGCATCGTGACCCGGATTCTGGCCGCTGGCTGCGTGATTTCCGCGACCCCTTGATTCGCCCTGCCATGCCGGCATTTGGCAAGCCCAAGATCGTCGATGGCAAGATCGTCAAGCAATAGCCCGGCAGCATCTGACGGTATTTGAATTCCTGCATGCCATCACCGCCCAGAGCATGATTGTCTATCACGCTCTGCTCCTATTGCATTGATAGGCGCATTTATTCTTGCAGCGCGACCATTTTGTTGCGCGGTCATTGGCAGGGTATGCAGCTTGGTGAAACGCCAGGGATGAGTTCCGGTGCAGGCAGAGGCTGAGAATAGAAGTGACTTGCTTCGAAAGCGGGCGACAATTGCTTGAATTCTGAAGCGAGGCGCCAAAGCCCGGTGAAACTGAGGGCTCCAGCGCGAATTCGTAGCGTCTCGCGGCAACCCGCATGGTGGTGCCTCTGCTGGTGCATTCAGTGCGCAGCCTCCCAGTTGGGCCCGGCCCCCAGTTCTGCCAGTAGCGGGACTCTGAGTTGTGCCACACCGGCCATCAGCGCGGGTATGGTCACCTTGATCGTTGCCAGCTCGGCATCGGCTACTTCAAGAACCAGTTCATCGTGCACTTGCATGATCAGGCGACTCTTGAGCGATTCGCTTTCCAGCCAGTTTTGTACGGCGATCATCGCCAACTTGATCAGATCGGCAGCGGTGCCCTGCATCGGCGCGTTGATGGCGGCTCGCTCGGCGCCGGCGCGGCGGCCCTGGTTGCTGGATTTGATTTCCGGCAGCCACAGGCGTCGCCCGAACCAGGTTTCCACATAGCCCTGTGCCTTGGCCTGCTCCCGCGTGCGTTGCATATAGTCAGCCACGCCGGGATAGCGCTGGAAGTAGCGCTCGACAAACTGCTGCGCAGCACTGCGCTCGATACCCAGCTGGGCGGCAAGGCCGAAGGCGCTCATGCCATAGATCAGGCCAAAGTTGATCGCCTTGGCGTAGCGGCGCTGCTCGCTGGTAACGCTATCGGGCGCGCTGCCGAATACTTCGGCCGCGGTGGCGCGATGGATATCGATGCCGGTAGCAAACGCGGCCAGCATGCCGGCGTCTTCGCTGAGGTGGGCCATGATGCGCAGCTCGATCTGCGAATAGTCGGCGCTGACGATGGTGTAGCCAGGTGGGGCAATAAAGGCCTCACGGATGCGCCGGCCCTCGCTGGTACGCACCGGAATATTCTGCAGATTGGGGTCGTTGCTGGACAGGCGGCCGGTTACTGCGACTGCCTGGGCATAATTGGTATGCACCCGGCCGGTACGCGGGTTGATCATCAAGGGCAGTTTGTCGGTGTAGGTGGATTTGAGCTTGGACAGGCTGCGGTGTTGCAGCAGCTTGGCCGGCAGCGGAAAGTCTTGCGCCAGCTCGGTCAGCACATCTTCATCGGTACTGGGCGCGCCCTTGGGTGTCTTCTTTTTTACCGGCAGCTTGAGCTTGTCGAACAGGATCTCGCCGATCTGTTTGGGCGAGCCGAGATTGAATGGCTGGCCGGCCAGCGCGTAGGCTTCCTGTTCCAGCTGCACCATGGCCGTGCCAAGTTCATGGCTTTGTCGGGCCAGCATGGCGCTATCGATCAGTACGCCCGTTCTTTCCATCTTGAACAGCACTTCACGGCTGGGCAGTTCGATATCACGGTAGACGCTGTCGAGGCGCGGTTCGGCCT
>NZ_JAYRLZ010000236.1:0-6600 GCF_041904975.1 Chitinimonas sp.
ATGAAGTGGCCCAGCATGTCTGCGTATCGCGCCGCCAGCTGGAACGCTTGTTCAAGCAACATCTCGACAAGGTGCCATCGCAGTATTATCTGGAGTTGCGGCTCAATCGGGCGCGGCAGATGTTGCGGCAGACCAGCAAGTCCATCATCCAGATCGGCCTGTCGTGCGGTTTTTCCAGCGGCCCGCATTTTTCCAGCGCCTACCGCAATCACTTTGGCCTGACGCCGCGAGAAGACCGTCAGCGCGGTGTCGGCAGCCCCTGATGACGGTGTGCTGCTGAGCCTATGCCCTGTCCAAACATGTCGCATTGCCGGAATGCAGGCCCGCCGGCAATCTCTAGTATTCATCCGTAACTTGATGCAAAGGAAACCAGCATGAGCCATTCCCCCATTCGCGCCGATTTTGACCAGTACATGGTGCCCAATTACGCACCGGCCGATTACATTCCGGTGCGCGGCGTCGGCTCGCGGGTGTGGGATCAGGCCGGCAAGGAATTTGTCGATTTCGCCGGCGGTATCGCGGTGAATTCGCTCGGCCATGCGCACCCTGCGCTGGTGAAGGCGCTGACCGAGCAGGCGCAGAAGGTGTGGCATGTATCGAACTCGCTGACCAATGAGCCGGCGCTGCGCCTCGCTAAGAAACTGGTCGAAGCCACCTTTGCCGACCGCGTGTTCTTTTGCAATTCCGGTGCCGAAGCGAATGAAGCCGCGTTCAAGTTGGCGCGCCGCTGGGCGATCGAGACGGTGGGCGCCGACAAGCACGAGATCATCGCCACCACCAATTCTTTCCACGGTCGCACCTTCTTTACCGTGACGGTGGGCGGCCAGCCCAAGTATTCCGACGGCTTCGGCCCGCGCCCACAGGGCATTACCCATATTGCCTACAACGATATCGAGGCGCTGAAGGCGGCGATCTCCGACAAAACCGCTGCGGTAGTGATCGAGCCGGTGCAGGGCGAGGGCGGCGTATTGCCGGCCCAGGCCGCGTATCTGAAAGCGGCGCGTGAACTGTGCGATCAGCACAAGGCCCTGCTGGTGTTCGACGAAGTGCAGACCGGTGTCGGTCGCAGCGGCTCGCTATATGCCTACCAGGAATACGGCGTCACGCCCGATATCCTCACCTCGGCCAAGTCGCTCGGCGGTGGCTTCCCGATCGGCGCCATGCTGACCACCGAGGCGATCGCCAGGCATTTTGCCGTGGGCACCCATGGCTCTACCTATGGCGGCAACCCATTGGCTTGCGCAGTGGCCGAGGCGGTGATCGACACGGTGAATACCCCAGCGGTGTTGGCGGGCGTCAAGGCCAAGCACGACCGCTTTGCCTCGGCACTGAATGCCTTGTCTGCAGAAACCGGCGTGTTCAGCGAAGTGCGCGGCATGGGGCTGTTGATCGGTGCGGTGCTCAGCGACAAGTACAAGGGCCGCGCCAAAGACTTTATGACCGCCGCCGCCCGCGAGGGCGTGATGGTGCTGCAGGCCGGCCCCGACGTAGTGCGCTTCGCGCCTAGCCTGGTGATCGAGGACACCGACATCGACGAAGGCATGGCACGCTTTGCCCGCGCGGTGCGGGCTGTGGCTGCGGCTTAGTTGCAAAAGGCAAGGTCTGTAGACACAGAGATTTGGGAGGGCACAGAGCACACAGAGAAAAGCGGGGATGGTTTTGGCGTGATGCATGCCAGCCTTGCTCGCTGAAGGTATTGCCTTGCTGTTCTCAGTATCCTCTGTGAGCTCATTGCCCCCTGTGTCTGCAGGTGCAAGGTTTTTCCGCTTTCAAAACGCAAGGTCTGTAGGTACAGAGATTTGGGAGGGGCGCAGAGCACACAGAGAACAGCGGGATGATTTTGGCGTGATGCACGCCAGTCTGGCTCGCCCAATGCATTTCCTTGCCTTTCTCAATGTCCTCTGTGTGCTCATTGCCCTCCGTGTCTACAGGTGTAAGGTTTTTCAGCCTTTAGAAGGCAAGGTCTGTAGACACAGAGAGTTGGGAGGACACAGAGCGCGCAGAGAAAAGCGGGATGGTTTGACGTGACGCCCCCAGCCTTGTTCGCCAAAGGTATTGCCTTGCTGTTCTCCGTGTCCTCTGTGTGCTCAGTGCCCTCTGTGTTTACAGGTGTAAGGTTTTTCAGCCCCGAGTCTTTTGAATCAGGTAACCATTCCAAAGGAATTGCCGGTGCTAGTACTTCGTTCCAGCCGTTTGTCCGACCTGCCCGGTGTTGAGCAGCTTGCTGCGGAAAGCCCGGTGGGGGTGACCTCCTTGCCGGCCGATCGCGAGACCTTGTACCGCAAGATCCAGGCCTCGCTCGATTCCCTGGCTGCCGATGTGTCGTTTTATGGCGAGGAGAGCTATTTCTTCGTGCTGGAAGACAGCCGCACCGGCGAGTTGGTCGGCGTATCGGGCATTACCGCTTCGGCCGGCTTCAACGAGCCGTTTTATAGCTATCGCAATGAAACGCTGATTCATGCCTCGCCCGGGCTCGGCATCAATAACCGCATCCATGCGCTGAGCCTGTGCCATGACCTGACCGGCAACTCGCTGCTTACTTCCTACCATGTGCGCAAGCCGCTGCGCTTTACCGCTTGGTCTGATTTGTTGTCGCGTGGCCGCCTGCTGTTTATCGCCCAATGGCCGGAGCGCTTTGCCGAGGGCATCGTGTCGGAAATGGTCGGCGTGTGCCGCGATGATGGCAGCAGCCCGTTCTGGGATTCGGTGGGGAAGGTGTTCTTCCAGATCAGCTACCAGCAGGCCGAATACTACTGCGGGGTGAAGGGGCGCAAATTCATTGCCGAACTGATGCCGCAGCACCCGCTCTATGTGCCCTTGCTCGACGACGAAGCGCAGGCGGCCATGGGGCAGATCAACCCCTCGGCCGAGGTGTCCTACGACATCCTTACCCGCGAGGGCTTCGAGGCAGAAAACTATATCGACATCTTCGATGGCGGCCCGACCCTGCATGCCGCCACCCGCAATGTGCGCACCGTGGCGCAGAGCCGCCTGGCACGGGTGGATAGCGGTCATGGCGGCGGCACGCCTTGCCTGGTGGCCACCACCCGGCTCGATGACTTCCGCGTTACCGTGGTGGATGCCGAGCACACCGGCGCCGGCCTGACCCTGCCGGCCGATGCGATGAGCGCGCTGGGTCTCAAGCCCGGCGATACCGTGCGCTTTGCGCCGCTGTAAGGAGCAATGATGCTGGTAAGAGCCATCCGTAAAGACGATCTGGCCGCCCTGATGAATCTGGCGCGCCATACCGGCGTCGGGGTCACCACCCTGCCGGTCAATGAAGAGCGCCTGGCCCGGCGCATCGAGCACTCGCTGGCCGCCCAGGCATCACAGCCTGATCCGGCTGCATCAAGCTTTGTGTTTGTGCTGGAAGATGATGAACAACAAGGCTATGTGGCCGGCATCTGCGGCATCGAAGGGGCGGTGGGCCTGACCGAGCCCTGGTACAACTACCGCATGGGTGTGTCGGTACAGACCTCGCAGGAAATCGGCGTTTACCGCCGCCTCGACACCCTGTTCCTGACCAATGACCTGACCGGCGTGGCCGAGCTGTGCTCGCTGTTTCTGCAGGGCGAATACCGGCGCGACAGCAATGGCAGCCTGCTGTCGAAAAGCCGCTTTCTGTTCCTGGCCGAATTCCCCGAGCGCTTCAGCCCTCGGGTGATCGCCGAAATGCGCGGCGTGTCGGACGACAAGGGGCGTTCGCCCTTCTGGGAGAGCCTGGGCCGGCATTTCTTCAAGATGGATTTCTCCGAAGCCGACTATCTGAGCGGTATCGGGCAAAAATCGTTTATCGCCGAGCTGATGCCGCAGCATCCGGTGTATACCGCCTTCCTCGGCGAAGAGGCCCGCGCGGTGATCGGCAAGGTGCACGACAACACCCGCCCGGCGCTGGCCCTGCTGGAAAGCGAGGGTTTCCGTTTCAATGGCTATGTCGATATTTTCGACGCCGGCCCGACCATCGAATGCGCGCTGGCCGATATCCGTGCCGTGCGCGACAGCCAGCTGTTCACCGCCAAATCGGCCGATGCCACCACCGGGCGCAGCTGGCTGGTATCCAACCGGCGCCTGGCCGACTTCCGCGTCTGCCTCGCCACCACCGAGCCCGAGCCGAACGGCCTGCCATTGAGCGCGGCCGTGATCGCGCGACTGGACATTCAGCCCGGCGACAGCGTACGCGCCGTGCCCTTGTCGGCACGGGCCTGATATAGCAGCGCGGGCCGGATCGCCACTCTTACGAACACGCCAAGGAAACCACGTCATGACGCAGCAGTTTATCCAGGGAAGCTGGCAGGACGGCCAGGGCCCGCATTTCGCTTCGCGCAATCCGGTCACCCAGCTGCCCGTATGGCAGGGGCAGGCGGCCACCGCCGAGCAGGTCGATGCCGCAGTGCGCGCCGCCCGTAATGCCTTCAAGGCCTGGCGTGCGCTGGGCTTTGCCGGCCGTGAGGCCATCGTGCGCCGCTTTGGTGAATTGCTGAACGAGCACAAGGCGGCACTGGCCGACCAGATTGGCCTCGAAACCGGCAAGCCGCGCTGGGAAGCGCTGACTGAAGTGCAGACCATGATTGCCAAGATCGATATCTCGGTGAAGAGCTATCACGAGCGCAGCGGCGAGAAGGAAAGCACCATGGGTGATGCCCAGGCGGTGCTGCGCCATCGCCCGCATGGCGTGGTGGCGGTATTCGGCCCGTACAACTTCCCCGGCCACCTGCCCAACGGCCATATTGTGCCGGCCTTGTTGGCTGGCAACTGCGTGATCTTCAAGCCATCCGAACTCAGCCCAGGTGTCGCGCACCAGACCGTGGCGCTATGGCAGCAGGCTGGTATTCCGGCCGGCGTGATCAGCCTGGTGCAGGGCGGCAAAGACACTGGCGTGGCCCTGGCCGGCCATGCCGGCATCGATGGCTTGTTCTTTACCGGCTCCAGCACGACCGGCCACTATCTGCACCAGCAGTTTGCCGGCCGCCCCGACAAGATTCTGGCGCTGGAAATGGGTGGGAATAATCCGCTGATCGTACAAGACGTTGCCAACCTCGATGCCGCCGTGTTCCAGACCATCCAGTCGGCCTTTATCAGCGCCGGCCAGCGCTGCACCTGCGCCCGCCGCCTGCTGGTGCCGCGCTCCAGCGAGGGCGATGCCTTTCTCGCTCGCCTGGTGACGGTTGCCAGCCAGCTCAAGGTCGGCCGCTGGGACGACGCCGAGCAACCCTTCATGGGCGCGGTGATTTCGCTGGCAGCGGCAGATCATCTGCTGGCGGCGCAGGCCGATCTGCTGGCTCGCGGTGGCAAGGCCATATTGACCATGCAGCGACTGGAAGAGGGTACGGCCCTGCTGTCGCCGGGCTTGGTCGATGTAAGCGAGGTAGCCGATCTGGCCGACGAAGAACACTTCGGCCCGCTGCTGAAGGTGCAGCGCTACGGGACATTTGATGAGGCCATCGCGCTGGCCAATGCCACCCGCTATGGCCTGGCGGCGGGGCTATTGAGCGATAGGCAGGAGCTGTACGAACAGTTCTGGCAAGAAAGCCGCGCCGGCATCGTCAACTGGAACAAGCAGCTGACCGGCGCATCCAGCGCCGCACCATTCGGCGGCATCGGCGCCAGCGGCAACCACCGCGCCAGTGCCTATTACGCGGCCGATTATTGCAGCTATCCGGTAGCCGGGCTGGAGACAGCGACCCTGAGCCTACCGGCGCAGATGCCGGCAGGGATGAGCATGTAGGGCTTGAATACAAAACCTTGAACCACAGAGGACACAGAGAACACAGAGGTGGCACAGAGTGAGGGAAGACCTGTTGGTATCGCGCCTGCTGTAGGTCGGAATTCATTCCGACATAAGCAAGGTACTTCAGGTTAAACGCGGTGTCCTATGCAAGATAGCGCGCTACAGCCTCCCCTGGCTTTTCTCTGTGCCACCTCTGTGCCCTCCGTGTCCTCTGTGGTTCAAGACTTGAACACTACCTTTGAACGATGCAACACCGAAAGGAATGGCAATGTCCGCCTTTGAAGCCAATTTCGATGGTCTGGTCGGCCCGACCCATAACTACGCCGGCCTGAGCTATGGCAATGTCGCCAGTACCGGCAACCAGAACGCGGTGGCCAATCCCAAGGTGGCGGCCAAGCAGGGCTTGGCCAAGATGAAGGCGCTGCATGATGCCGGCTTCAAGCAAGGGGTGATCGCCCCGCACGAGCGCCCCAGCGTGGCGTCGTTGCGCCAGCTTGGCTTTACCGGCAGCGATGCCGAGGTGATTGCCAGGGCGGCCAAGGAAGCGCCAGCCATCCTGGCGGCCTGCTCCTCCGCCTCCACCATGTGGACCGCCAATGCCGCCACCGTCAGCCCCAGTGCCGACACCGCCGACGGCCGCGTGCACTTCACCCCGGCCAACCTCAACAACAAGTTCCACCGCAGCATCGAGCACCCGACCACCGGTCGCATCCTGCAGGCGATGTTCCGCGACGAGCGCCACTTCGCCCACCACCCGGCCTTGCCGGCACAGATGCATTTTGGCGACGAAGGCGCCGCCAACCACACCCGCTTTTGCGCCGCCTACGATCAGCCCGGCGTGGAATTCTTCGTGTTCGGTCAGGTGGCGTTCG
>NZ_JAYRLZ010000237.1:0-6567 GCF_041904975.1 Chitinimonas sp.
CATACATCGTTGATCGGCACCAGATACATCAGGGTCTGGCCGGGCTGCACGAACTGGCCGGGCTCGACGGCTTTTTTGCTGACCATGCCGGCCAAGGGTGCCAGCACATTGGTGTCATTGAACTGGATATTGGCCAGGTCGCGCTGGGCACGTACCGAGTCGACCTTGGCTTGTGCCGACTTCAGGCCGGCACCGGCCACGCCGATTTGCTGGCCGGCAGCCTGGGCATTGTCACGCACGGTACGCAGTTGCGACTCGGCAGCGCGCTCGGCTGCGATGGCGGCATCCAGTGCCGAGGCGCTGGTCATGCCCTTGGCGGCCAGAGATTTGGCACGCACCAGCTCATTGCGGGCGCGCTCGGCATTGGCCTCTGCCTGGGCCACCGCGGCACTGGCGGCGGCGGCGCTGGCTTGGGCGTAGCTGACCTGGGCCTCGGCCTGGCCGGCGCTGCCCTTGCCACCGGCATTGCTGATGGCAATACGCAGATCCGCCTCGGCCTGGGCCAAGCGAGCCGCAAAATCGCGGTCATCCAGTTTGACCAGCAATGCCTTGTTATCCACTGGCTGGTTATCGTCCACCGCGACCTTGGCTACATAGCCGGACACCTTGGCGGCAATCGGCACGATATGGCCTTCCACCTGGGCATTGTCGGTTTCGACAAAGGTGCGGCCATGCCACCAGTGGTAGCCGAGCCAGCCGGCAATGCCGATGGCGGCCAGGGCGAACACCAGGCGGGCTTTGTTCTGCTTTTGGGCGGGCGCTGCATCACTCATGGTCTGTCCTCGGGTCAAGCGGCCTTGAGGCCGTGCATCAACATATCGCAGTGGAAATCGGCATACCCGTCGACGGTCACCGTGTCGGGGTCGCAGGATGAAAAGCTGTGGCACCAGATATTCACCATCAGCATTGGCGCGGTAATGGCGCGGCTGGCCATCATCGGGTCGACGGCGCGGAACTCGCCGGCGGCAATGCCGCGCGCTATCACATCGGCAAACAGGCGGCGGCTGCGGCTCACTACCTCATTCACATAGAAGGTCGCCAGCTCCGGGAAGTTGGCAGATTCAGCGATCATCAATTTGGAAATACCGCTGGATTTACCCTGGGCCATACGTCTTGCCCAGCGCACGATAAAGTCGCGCAGTAGGGCCTCCCAACTGCCGGTGTGTTCATGCAGCAGGGTTTCGGCCAGGGCCAATTCCGGCAGCAGGGTTTCACGCACCACTGCCTTGAACAGCTCTTCCTTATTGGTGAAGTACAGATACACCGTGCCCTTGGTCACGCCGGCCAGCTTGGCCACATCGTCAAGGCGGGTGGCGGCATAGCCACGGTCGACAAACAGGCTGAGTGCGGCATCGGTGATTTCACTGGGGCGGGCGTCCTTGCGACGTTGCCAGCGGGGAGAGGCTTGGGCCATGACTATGCTTGTTAACTAACCGAGCGGTAATTTAATTGCAAATAACCCGTCGGTCAACAAGTGCTGCGATAAAGCTGCATTGATTGAAACCCCAGCGTGAATCGGTTAGGGTTGGTCATGGTTCACGCAGTTTCACAGCAAAGATGCGCAAGTGACTGATTTAAAATTGGAAGTAGTTGAATTTCCTGCGCAAGGCTCGCGCAGGCGTCCGCCTCTGCTGTTCATCCACGGCGCCTACACGGCAGCCTGGTGCTGGCAAACGCATTTCCTGCCGTATTTCGCCGCGCGCGGCTATCACGGCTTTGCCTTGAGCTTGCGCGCCCATGGCGGTAGCGATGGGCATGGCCATCTGCATGCCTGCTCGGTGGATGACTATGTGGCCGATATCGACAGTGTGTTGCAGCAGGTGCGCCAGCAGTGCGGGCAAAGTCCGGTGTTGGTCGGCCACTCCATGGGCGGTTTTCTGGCGCTGCAATTGGCGCGCCAGCAAGCGGTGGCGGGCATCGCCCTGTTGGCCACCGTGCCGCCGGAAGGGCTGATCGGCTCGGCCTTGCACCTGTTCTGGCAGCATCCGCAACTATTGCTGGAATTGAACCTGGTGCAGCACGCCAATCGCCCACCCCAGCTGGCCAAGCTGCGCGAACTGCTGTTTTCAGCGGATTTGCCGGAGAGCGAGCTGCTGCAATACGCCAATCGCCTGCAGCAGGAATCGGATCGCGCCCTGGTGGATATGACCCTGCCGCAGTGGGATATGCGCCCGCCCTTGGGCAACCCGCCGGCTCTGGTGCTGGCGAGTCGCAACGATGTGCTGATGCCGGTGCATCTGAACCACTGTGCGGCGCGATTTCTAGGGGTGCGCGCCCAGCTGCTCGATGGCATCGGCCACCTGATGATGCTCGATGCCGGATGGGAGAAGGCTGCCAGCGCACTGGCCGACTGGCTGGAGGAGTTACCATGAGGCGCCTCTTCGGTGCGCTGCTTGTCGCCTGCTTGGCCGGCTGCGCCACCAGCCCGCCGCCGCAGAATACGGGCAAACGCCCGGATGCCGGGGCGTCCACGCTATCGCGTTTGCAGGTCAGCGAAGCCGGGCGCGAAATCGTCATGTTTGCCTTGGGGCTGATCGATGTCGGCTACCAGTTCGGCGGCAAGAATCCGGAAGCGGGGCTCGACTGCTCCGGCATGGTCAGCTTTATTTACCGCAATGCCATCAATCTTGATCTGCGCGGTAGTGCCGCCGATATCGCCAAGCGCGGGCGGCCGATCAATCGCGAGCAATTGCAGGCCGGGGATCTGGTGTTCTTCAACACCCTGAACCGGCCGTTTTCCCATGTCGGCATCTTTATCGGCGACGGCAAGTTCATCCACGCCCCATCGAGCCGTGGCCGTATCCGCATCGAAAGCATGGCCTCGCCGTATTTCGCCAGCCGCTATGAGGCGGCCCGTAGTTACTTCCAGCCGGCCTGATGCAGCCTGCCTCGACGCTGCCGTGAGCGCTTGCGCGTCGGCGCTGGCAAGGATCACCGTTTGGTACAAGACCTGCAAGGGCCGGCCGGCCTATGGTGCAAGCCTTCTGCTTCCACTGGACGGGGTCGATATGCGCTCGCATGGCTTGAACTTGCTGTTGCCGCTGGCTACTGCCAGCTTGTTGCTCAGTGGCTGTGGCGGTCAATCTGCCTCAGGTGGCACTGCGGATGATTGCGCCCTGTGCGCCTTTACCGAGGCAGGTCGGGTTCGCGGGCTGCGCGAGGGCGGGGTGCTTGCATTCAAAGGCATTCCATATGCCGCGCCGCCCCTCGGGGCGCGCCGGTTTCTGCCACCGCAGCCGGTGCAGCCCTGGGACGGGACACGCGACGCCAGCCGCTTCGGATCGGTGTGTCCGCAGCTGGCCGACCCGCTGGAGGTGTATCCGGACAGCGGGCGCAGCGATGCCGAGCTTGGCATGGTGTATGAAAACGAGGACTGCCTGCATCTGAATGTCTGGACACCGGCGCTGGATGGGAAGCGGCGCCCGGTCATGGTGTTCATTCCTGGCGGTGCGTTCGTGGTCGGCGGGGCATCGGCTTACTACACCGGCGAGCATCTGGCCGCCAGGGACGTTGTGGTGGTCACCCTGAATTACCGGCTTGGCGTTTTCGGCTTTATGGAGCTGGGCGGGCTGGACCCGGCATTTGCAGGCAGCGGGAATAATGGCTTGCGCGACCAGATTGCCGCCTTGGAATGGGTAAGGCGCAACGCCGCCGCTTTTGGTGGCGATGCTGCAAATGTGACGGTGTTTGGCGAGTCGGCCGGCAGTATTTCGCTCACTGCCTTGTTGGCCGGTGCGCGTCCCGAACGGCTGTTTCGCCGCGCCATTGCCCAAAGTGGCGGCGCCAATCTCGTGCACAGTGCCATGCAGGCGCAACAGGGGGCGCAGGACATTGTCGACGCAGGCCAGCTGAAAACCATGGCGCAGTTTCAGGCCGCGTCACCGCTAGCGCTATTGCAGCAGCAGGCCAGGGCGGTCAAGCAGTCGGCCCATGGCGACAATTTGTTCGCCCCCTATGTCGATGGCAGTCTGGTCATTGACGAGCCATTGCGCATGGTAGCGGCGGGCAATGCGCGCAATATCGATCTGATGCTGGGCGCCAATCGCAATGAAACCAACTACTGGAGCTTGTACGACAGCCAGCTGCGCAATCCCTTTGTCCAGCAGACTGATCTGGGGCCGGCCAGCCCGATCGTTACCGAGGAGATGGTGAGCGAGGTCGAGCGTGCTACCGGCTTGCCCAGCCTGGAGCGCTGGTATGCCGAGCATCTGCGTACCGAAAACGGCTTGCTGATTCGTCAGGCTCAGAATGATGACTTCGCCTTTATCCGGCCGATGACCCAGATCGCCGAGCGGCACAGCCAGCACCAGGCGGCTACCTATCTGTATCGCTTTGACTGGCATGTGGCCCCCGCCTTCCTTGATCCGGCCTTGCCTGATGTGGGCGCGGTCCATGCGCTGGAGCTACCCTTCGTGTTTGGCACACTGGCGCTGGATTGGGTGCCTGGCGGTGCCAAGTGGCTACAGGCCAACCGGCCACAGGCGCAGCAACTGTCCAGCCAGATGATGGCGGCGTGGAGTCGCTTTGCGCTTAGCGGCAACCCCAACGGCCCCGGCGTGCCGCCATGGCCGCCCTACGAGGTGAGGGAGCGCCAGACCATGATCTGGCAGGATGTGCCACAGACTGTGGCTGATCCGGATGCCTGGCGTCGACAGGTATGGGAAACCTTGCTGCCCTGAATGCGAGCCGGCGCGGCAAGATGGTGTTGATTCATGAGTGCAATCGAACAATCTGTGTACATCGGCCGGGACTGGATTGTCTACGCCGGCCCCGGCGGCTTCGAGCGAAGCGAAATGCTGGCGCCCTGTCTGATTCTCGGGCCGGCCGGCGCCTCTTTGCGTATCACGGCCGATGGCGGCCAAGCCGTCGCGGCACCGGCCTTGCTGCATGCGGCAAGTGTGTGGAGCGCGGCCGAGGGCAATGGGCTGGTGATTCTGTATTTCGATCCGGTCAGCCCCGCCGGTGTGATGGTGCAGGGGGCGCTCAGGCAAGCGCGGCTGCTCGCCTGGGAGGCAGCTGCAGCGCTGCTGCCGGATAGGGGCTTGTTCGACGCGCTTTGCGTTGGCCGCGCGACGCCGGGATCGGTGCAGCAATGGGTGGCACAGTGCGTGGCGGTGCTGGCATCGACACTGGCGCCGGGCGAAGTCGATGCGCGCATGATCGAGATTGCGCGGCGCCTTGACGGGGAGTTTGCCGGGCGGCTTGATCTGGCGGCGCTCAGTCGCGCCGTCAATCTGTCGCCCGATCATGTGCGCCAGCGTTTCAAGAAGCAGGTCGGTATCACCTTGTCCCGCTACAAGGCATGGCGCCAGGTGGTGGCCATGCTGGCGTCGGCCAGCCAACTCAGCGACGACTCCCGGCCGGAGCAGCGGCGCCAGGCCGCACTTCAAGCAGGGTTTTACGATGAGCCACATGGCTACAAAATGCTGCGGCGCTATTTCGGGCGCTACCGCGCCCTATTCAGCCGGCCCTTGCAGATCGTCAGCTGCACCGATCATTGAAAGCGCCAACTGCGGCGGCAATGCGGCGCGGATCAACACGTCGGCGACGCGGGGCAGGGCGGTGAGCAACGGATTGCCGGCGGGGTAGGTCTGGCTGGCGGTGTAGGCGCCCTCGATCAGCAAGGCCAGCCCTGCGGCCAACTCCGGCGGCGCCACGGCGCCGGCATCGCGTGCGGCGTCAGTCAGCCAGGCCAGCAGACGGCGCTTGTTGTCGGCAACCTGCAGGCGGGCAGGGTGGCTGCGTTCAGGGAATTCACACGCAATATTCACAAAGGGGCAGCCGCGGTAATCGGCGGCCTGGATGCGTGCAGCCAGATCGATGAACACCTGGCGCAAGCCGGCCAAAGCATTGTCCGGGTGGTGAGCCAGGCTCGCCTGATACAGCTGCCAAAAGCGCGCATCGCGCCGATCCAGATACTGGCGCAGCAATTCATCTTTCGAGGCGAACTGCCGGTACAGGCTCATCTTGTTGACGCCGGCCGCTTTGACTACCGCATCGACCCCGACATTGCGGGCACCCTCGCGATAGAACAGGGCTTCGGCGGCATCCAGTATCTGGTTGCGCGCATCGGCAGCGGGGATGGCACGGCGGCGGGCGGGGCTATCGGTGGGCATGGTGGTTGACATGTTACCGCTCGGTACATACTATGGGCAAGGTGTGTTACCGGTCGGTAACAAGTCTGTTTTCCAATCAAGGATACGCCATGCATGCGATTGCCAACTGGGCGAAGTCCCGCTTTTTCTACGGTTGGGTCGCAATCGCGATCACTTTCCTGGTGATGTTGATCACCGCCGGCATCCGTGCGACGCCCAGTGTGATGATGGTGCCCCTGGAGCATGAATTTGGCTGGAGTCGTACCGCCATCTCGATGGCGCTGTCGATCAACCTTGCTTTGTTCGGCCTGATGGGGCCTTTCGCGGCGGCCGCCATGCTGCGTTTCGGTCTGCGTCGCACCGTGCTTACCGCACTGACTGTGCTGGCAAGTGCGGTGGCCTTGTCGAGCCTGATGCAAGCCAGCTGGCAGATGCAATTGATCTGGGGGCTGATTGTCGGTTGCGCTACCGG
>NZ_JAYRLZ010000238.1:0-6535 GCF_041904975.1 Chitinimonas sp.
TCGCGTCGATCGACAATCATGTCGATGGCACCTTTTTCCAGCAGGAATTCGGCGCGCTGAAAGCCTTCCGGCAAGGTTTCGCGCACGGTCTGCTCGATCACCCGTGGCCCGGCAAAGCCGATCAGCGCGCCCGGTTCGGCAATCACCACATCGCCGAGGAAGGCAAATGAGGCCGACACGCCGCCCATGGTCGGGTCGGTCAGCAGCGAAATGAATGGCAGGCGCTGTTCGCTGAGCTTGGTGAGGATGGCACTGGTCTTGGCCATCTGCATCAGCGACATCAGGCCCTCCTGCATGCGCGCACCGCCCGATGCTGCGACACAGATGAAGGGGCAGCCGTTTTCAATTGCCGCCATGGCGCCGCGGACAAAGCGCTCACCCACCACCGAGCCCATCGAGCCGCCAATGAATTTGAATTCGAATGCGGCCACCACCACCGGTTGCGACAGAATGGCGCCCTGCATCACCACCATGGCATCTTCTTCGCCGCTGCTCTCGCGCGCGCCATCGAGCCGATCGGGATAGCGCTTGGAATCCTTGAACTTGAGAAAGTCGGTCGGACGCACTTCAGCGCCGATTTCGAAGCGACCTTCCGCATCCAGCATCAGGTCAAGGCGGCGGCGGGCAGAGATGCCGTTGTGATGATTACACTTTGGGCAAACGTCGAGATTGTTGTCCAGATCAGTGCGATACAGCACCGCACCGCAGGCAGAACACTTGCTCCACAATCCCTCCGGTACGGTGGTGGATGCACCGGACGGCTTGGCCTTGATTTTGGGTGGTAAAAGCTTTTGCAACCAACTCATGTTCGATACTCCTGCGTGGTCGTGGACACCGACCAAGCGCTTGAAAAAAACAAGGCCGCTTGCGCGGCCTTCTCTACATTAATGGCGGGCTGAATCCATGGCGCTGCGCACCTCGCGCAGGAAGGCAGTGAGGCGCTGCGCAGCCGAGGCGCCATGTTCTTCGATTTCCTGCACCAGGCGGCTGCCGATGATCACCGAATCGGCCACCTTGGCTACCGCCTGCGCCGATGCAGCATCGCGAATACCGAAACCGACACCGATAGGCAGGGAGATATGGGCGCGCAATTGCTGCAGCTTGCTGGTCACGCTGTCCAGATCCAGATTGGCCGCGCCGGTCACCCCCTTGAGCGACACATAGTAGACATAACCACTGGCCTGCTGCGCCACCGCCTTGATGCGTGCTTCCGGCGTGGTGGGCGCCAGCAGGAAGATCGGATCGAGCTGGTGCGCTTTGAGCGTATCGGACAGGCTCTGCGCCTCTTCCGGCGGCAAATCGACCGTCAATACCCCATCGACACCCGCTTCACGAGCCGCTTCGGCAAACACCTGGTAGCCCATGGCTTCGACCGGATTGGCATAGCCCATCAGCACCACTGGCGTATCGGCATCCTTGCGGCGGAACTCTTTCACCATGTCCAGCACATCGCGCAGGCTGACACCATGGGCCAGCGCCCGCTCTGATGCCTTCTGGATCACCGGGCCATCGGCCATCGGGTCGGAAAACGGTACGCCCAGCTCAACAATATCGGCACCACCGGCAACCAGGGCATGCATCAAGCCTACCGTGGCGGCAGGATGCGGGTCGCCCGCGGTAATGAAAGGAATGAGCGCTTGCTTGTTGTGTTCTTGCAGGCGCTGGAAAATCTTCTGGATTCGTGACATGGATTCGCTTGTTACGGGTTTTACAGCTCGATGCCGGAAACACGGGCAACGGTCGGAATATCCTTATCGCCGCGACCGGACAGGTTCACCAGAATGATCTGGTCGGCCGGCAGGCTTGGCGCCAGCTTCTTGGCATAGGCCAGGGCATGGCTGGATTCCAGGGCCGGAATGATACCTTCATTCCGGCACAAATCATGAAATGCCGCCAAGGCTTCATCATCATTGGCTGCGGTATATTCAACCCGGCCGATATCCTTCAGGTGGCTGTGCTCCGGCCCGACCCCCGGATAATCAAGGCCGGCCGAGATCGAATGGGTTTCAATGATCTGGCCGTTGGCGTCCTGCATCAGATAGGTGCGATTGCCATGCAGCACACCCGGCGTGCCTGCCGACAAGGGCGCAGCGTGGCGGCCGGTTTCCACCCCATCGCCGCCCGCCTCGACACCGACCAGGCGCACGCCCGGCACCTGGATGTAGGGATGAAACATGCCGATGGCGTTGGAGCCGCCACCAACGCAGGCCACCACCACATCGGGCTGGCGACCGGCCATTTCCAGCATCTGCACCTTCGACTCTTCGCCGATCACCGCCTGGAAATCGCGCACCAGCATTGGATACGGATGCGGGCCGGCCGCAGTGCCGAGGATGTAAAAGGTGCTGTCCACATTGGTCACCCAGTCGCGCATCGCCTCATTGAGCGCATCCTTGAGCGTCTTCGAGCCGGATGATACCGGCACCACCGTCGCGCCCATCAGCTTCATGCGGTAGACATTGGCGGCCTGGCGCTGGATATCCTCGGCGCCCATATACACCACGCATTCCATGCCATAGCGCGCTGCCACCGTGGCCGATGCCACGCCATGCTGACCGGCGCCGGTTTCCGCGATCACCCGCTTCTTGCCCATGCGCCGCGCCAGCAAGGCCTGGCCCATGGTGTTGTTGATCTTGTGGGCGCCGGTATGGTTGAGGTCTTCGCGCTTGAGGTAGATCTGCGCGCCACCCAGCATCTCCGACCAACGCTTGGCGTGGTAAATCGGGCTGGGACGACCTACGAAATGCTTGAGCTCGTGGCGGTATTCCGCCATGAATGCCGGATCATTGCGCGCCTTCTGATACTCGGCCGCCAGCTCATCCAGCGCTGCCATCAGGGTCTCGGCAACATAGACGCCGCCGTAACTACCGAAGCGGCCATGGCTATCGGGCAAGTCATAGCGCTCGGGTATGGGTAGATCCTTGATATGCATTGCAAATTCCATTTCACTCAAATGATGGCCCGGCACTACCGGGCTGACGCACGGCATGGATGAACTGCCGTACCTTTTCGATATCCTTGATGCCACGCACGCTCTCAACGCCACTGGACACATCGACCGCCCAGGGTTTCACCTGAGCCACCGCCGCCGCGACATTACGTGGATCGAGCCCGCCGGACAGGATCAACGGCAGCGGCAATTGCGCTGGCAGCAGGCGCCAATCGAAACGCTCGCCCGTGCCGCCAGGGGCACTGGGCGAATAGGCATCGCACAACAGACCACGCGCGTCGGCAAAACGATCTGCGTATTCTAACAAATCAACACCGGCTTTTACCCGGACTGCCTTGATATAGGGCCTACCGAAGCTGCGACAGTACTCGGGCGTCTCATCTCCATGAAATTGCAGCAAATCCAGGGGCAGTGTACGCAACACGCCCTCTACCTGCGCTATCGACGCATCGACAAACAGACCAACGCTCATCACGAAGGGCGGCAAGGCAGCAACGATTTCATGGGCCAGGTTGATCGACACATGGCGCGGACTCGGCTCATGAAACACCAGACCGATAGCATCGGCACCCAAGGCAGCTACGGCTTGGGCAGTGGCGACATCGCGCAGACCACAGATTTTGATCCGGGGAGACATAGGGCACCGCAAAAATGAATCAGACCAGATGGTGGCGGAAGCTCGGATCACTGGCAATCCCAAACTGCTCCGGATAGCTCACACCGGCAAAGTACAGGCCATCCGGCATGAAGGTTGCCGGCGCAATGGTCCGGTCACGCGCAGCTAACAAATCACTCATCCATTCAGGCTCAGCGGCACCGCGGCCGATATGTACCATGGCTCCCATCAGGTTGCGCACCATATGGTGAAGGAAGCCGCCAGCCGATACATCGCATAACAGCAGATCACCCTCGCGGCGGATGGCGAAGCGGGTGAGATGCTTGACCGGACTCTTGGCCTGGCATTCAGATGAGCGAAAACTGGAAAAATCATGCTCGCCGACAAGGCGCTGCGCCGCCAGCTGCATCGCTTCGAGCGACAAGGGAGCATGGTGCCACCCTACCCGGCCAGCCAACAGCGCCGGACGCACCGGATGATTCAGCAAGACATAGCGATAGTGGCGCTGCACCGCACTGAAGCGCGCATGAAATTCGTCGCCAAGCTGCCGCGACCACAGCACGGCCAGACCTGCGGGCAGAAAGCTGTTGACCCCGCGCACCCAGGCGGTCAAGGAGCGATTCACCTCGGTATCGAAATGGGCAACCTGCTGGCAGGCATGCACGCCCGCATCAGTGCGGCCGGCAGCGTGCAAGCGCACCGGATGCCCTGCCATCTTCGCGATCGCAGCTTCCAGCGCATCTTGCACCGACAAGCGCGATGGCTGCGCCTGCCAGCCGCAGAACGCTCGACCATCGTATTCAATGCCCAGGACTATTCGCACCGGTATCTCCCACCTTGCCCAGAAAGCACAATGGGCCGCACCAGGCGGCCCATCTGCTCGATACACCAACCGACTAAATTTGCGCCAGCAGGGATTCCGCCGTCGCCTTCTGTTCGGCACTACCCTCGCCCAACGCTTCTTGCAGGATCTCGCGTGCGCCTTCCTTGTCGCCCATATCGATATAGGCACGCGCCAGGTCGATCTTGGTGGTGACCGGGTCATCAAGCTCGGCACCAAAGTCCATCACATCACCGGACGAGGATTCCGGTGCGATATCCAGATCAAGATTAACCGAATCCAGCTCCAGGCTTGCCGCATCGGCAGCGGCCGGCTCGCTCAGATCGAAATCGAAATCAAGACCGGCAGCCATGTCCGGCGTATCGAGTTCAGCCACCGCGACAGCGGCTGGCGCTGCTGGCGCCGCCGGGGCTTCGGTTGCAAGGTCGAGCGGAATATCCAGCGAAAGGATGCCAGCATCGTCTTGCGGTGCCGTGGCAGGCGCCGATGTTTCCGGCAGGGCCAGGTCGCCCAGATCGAAATCCATCGCCAGATCGCCACCGACCGGCTCGACTACTGCAGCCACAGGGGCTGCGGGTGCCGCAGCCGGCGCCTCATCCATGCCAAGGTCGAAATCCACCTCGGCCACTGCCGGTGCTTTCTCGGCTGACGCTTGTGGCATATCGAGCTGGAAGTCCAGATCGCCACCCACATCCTCCTCGGGCACGGCCGGCTCAGAATAGGGCTTGTTGAATTGGCCGGTGTCGCCGAGCAAGGTGCCTGCCGACATCACCATGGTCTTGTCCAGCGAACCGGTATTGACCGGCTCCTGGCGCTGGTACAGATTGTTTTGCGGATCGAGCGTACGGCCCATATCGGCCGCTTGCTCCCACAGCGGGCCGTTGCCCTGAGTGGCGGAATACATTTCCTGCGCCAGGGTCTCAAAGGCTGAGACATTCTTGCGGCTGTTGTAGATTTCCAGCAGCTTGAGGCGCACCTCCTGGCGACTGCCGTCACGAGCCAGCGCATCCTTGAGGATCTCTTCTGCCTGGGTGTCACGGCCATAGGCCATATACACCTCGGCCTCGGCAATCGGATCAACCTCATCCGTATCGATGGTGCCAAGCCCGGCGCGGCTGAAATCGGTCAGGAAGGAATTCTCGGTGACGCCGGTGCTGATCACCGCGCCGCCGGTATTGCCAACCATGGTGTTGGACTTGAGGTCCGAACCAGTAATGATGCTGTCTTCAAAACTGTTCTTGCGGCGACGACGCGAATACCAGAAAGCACCACCACCGAGGCCGAGCAAGGCAAGACCGCCGCCAACCGGCAACAACAGCGTATCGAGCAGGGATGGTTCCGGCTCAGGCGGCGGTGGCGGCAGCGGCTTCTTCTTCGGTTTGGGTTGTGGCTTGGGTACTTCGACATGCGGCTGCTGATCCGGCTGGGCTGGCTTGACTTCGGTCGCAGCCGCCGGCGGTACGGCAGCCGCCTCGGGCTTGGCTGCCTCGGCAGGATGCGCCTCTAGCTGATTGACCTCGGCGGGCTTGGGCTCTGGCGCCTTTTCGACCGGCTTCACTTCAGCGGGCTTGACCTCGGCTGGCTTCACCTCGGCCGCCGGTTTGGCCGGAGCCGGCTTGGGCTCGGCTGCCTTGACGGGTTCCGGTGCTTTCGCTGCCGGAGCTGCCTTGGCATCCACCTTCGGCTCTACTTTCGGTGCGGCATTCTGCGCTTCAGCCTGCTTTTGCGCCTGTGCACCCTGCTTGCTCTTCAATGCCAGCAGCTCTTCGAGCTTCTTGTTGGTTTGTTGCAGCTCGGCAACGCGCTGCGATGCCTCTGCCAATGCCTTTTGCTTTGCCGTGCTGTCCTCTTCGAGCGAACGGACACGCTCCTTGAGCTTGCCAGCCTCGTCACCCTTGGAAAGCTTCAAGGTTGCCGGCGCATCGGCCTGCTTGGCAGATGCCTTGTCTTCGATCTTGGCAGGTATCTTGCCACTACCAGCATCCTTGCCCTGCGGCGACTGCGAGCTGCTGGTACTGCTTGCGAGCTTGGAGCGATAGCTCTGCCAATTTTCGGCCTGGGCGTGGATTTCCTTGACTGCATCAGCCTGGCTGATATCACCCGCCGCCTTGCCAGGCAGCTTGAGGAT
>NZ_JAYRLZ010000239.1:0-6534 GCF_041904975.1 Chitinimonas sp.
GTGCCCGACCGTTATTATTGCCCCATCATCGGGAATGGCTGACAAAGTATGCTCATTGCCACCAAAGTGCGGAATGAAACTCTTCCAAAGACCACTAACATGACAACTAATCTCTGGATTGAAGGCTAACCATAAGGCGAGCGAAGAAATAACATCAGGATCTTGGTGTGATGCAAATATTTTTCGAATAAGTTCGGGATTTCCTATCTCCGCCACGGCTGCAAATACTGCGGGAAATATTTCCATACCACCTGGGTCGGTCAGCAGCATTTCTTCGCCATGCCGAAGTAAGTATTCATTGGTATCAATCAAATATTCAGGCCTTGCTGGGTCACGGGCAATGGCATACCAACGATGTGTGCCTGACTCGAAAATTGCAGTGGCCTTTTTCATACAGCAGTCTCCAATGCGCGTCGCAGTGCTTGTAGGCTTGGCAAGATATAATCAACATGCTGCGAAAATTCCTCGGATGCTACAGCAAGAGCTGGATTGCCACTACCCGAATGCGCCGCTTCTATTTTGGCCGAGCGTGCAATCACTGTCCCAAATAGGCATGACTGATAAGCGGCTTCAACATACTCAGTCATTTTATTGTGTGCTCCTGCAATTTCATATTCGAGCTCCCTGGTCTGATCAGCAAGCTGCTTGTCAGCGAACACCAGCATCAGGTGCGGCAATGAATTTTGCGCTGCTTGTTGCAATAGCGCACGATGACGCCGCAGCTTAAGCTGCCGGGTAGCCAACCCAACCAGCAAACAACTGGTGACGGTTAATCCGCCCATCTGATCACGCAATTGCTTGCTGAAATCACGCAGTTCGTTTGATATTACGCCAAAGCCGCGCGCCCTTTCACCAAATTGCTTGGCAAGCAAGATCGCATTTAGCCCCAGTACGTTTACTTGAAATGCGCGTACTGCTACGGCTTTGATACCCTCTCGCAAGATAACGACCCGGCCAAGTTCATCGCTACCAGAATCGGAGGTGTGAGCATGCATTTGCACAAATCCTCGCCGTATTTGTTGAATATCGACCAAACACTTAACGCCGCGACAATAGATTCGCGACTTTTTCCATTACCTCGACAAGGTTCTCGCTACTGGTCGCCACATGGGCAGGGTCTCCGTTAGTCTGATTCAATGCAGCATCGAAGAAGAACCACTGCTGGCGACCCAGTTCCAACTCACGCTGTACGGTAGGCACAAGCTCACCGGCAAGCAGACCGCTCATCGCGCCTTGCAACTCCGCCCGGGTTTGCTCCGCCTGATCGCGCTGACTGTTACTGAGCTTTCCCACTCTCCCCAGCAAATAGTACTTAGCCATGCGTTGGCTCAGCATCCGGGTGCGTCCGGCGAGATTCACTTTGCGGCCGGCATCGCTACCAGCCTCGTCTTGAAGAACTAAAGCCAGGGCCTGGCAGCTAGCCAGCAATTTCTCGCCTTCGGTGTCCAGTTGTCGTAAGGCTTCCGCATTGCTGGCTGCAGGCAGCAGGAGAAGAAACCGTTGCCATTCCTCGCCTTCCTCGCGTAAAAGTTGTTGTGCAAGCGGACTGATCGCCTGAGACTTCAGCTCGCGCAGCGCAGTTTCGAATGCCTGTACCGACTCCGCTTGCTGCTGGCCGGCGCGTTCAGGCAACAACCGAAGGGCTAGTTGGATCCGATTCTTGATGATGCGCTGCCCCAGCATACGCTGGCGTCCGGCCAGGTTGACCGTATCCAGCGTGACCGGAGCAGCCAGCGCCGTGCCGATAGCGCAGACTGCCAACAAAACGTTAAGCAAGGCGGTTCTTATCATGGCGCTGTCCATTCCCGATAATTTGGCGTCGTCTATCTGAAACTCAGCGTGGACGTACCAACTGCCATGCACGCCCAAGGTAGCCAATCGAGGCGAAACCACTCCACACATGCACCAAGCGGGTAAACGGGAAGATCACGAACAAGCTCAGCCCCATAAACAGATGGGCCTTGAACAGCCATGGCGCAGCGACGATATAGTCAGCCGCATCGCCTCGGAAAGTAACAATGTGCTGAGCCCAAGTCATCAACAGCACCATCATATGGCCATCAAGATGGCTCGCTGACTCAACGATGGTGGAAAGGCCCAGCCCCAGCGTCACCAGCAGCCAAAGTAGCAGCACCTTGTCGCCCTTCTTGGTGACGGCGGCAATACGCGGCTCGGTAAGGCGACGGTGTAGCAGGATCAACAGCCCCAACATGCCCAGGCTGCCAAAAATACCGCCTGCGGTCATGGCGATCAGCTGCTTGGTGCTGTGAGCCACACCTAGGGCATCCCAGACCCATACTGGAGTAAGCAGGCCACCCAGATGGCCAAAGAACAGCCCGATCACACCCAGGTGGAACAGGTTGTTGCCCAGGCGCAAATTGCCAGTGTAAAGCATCTGCGAGCTGTCGCTTTTCCATGTGTATTGCTCACGCTCGAAGCGAGACAGGCTACCAAGGAGAAAGATCGCTAGAGCGATATAGGGATAAATGCCGAACAGAAATTGATGTAGGTAGCTCATGGTCACGGCTCCTGAATGGGGGTCAGTGCGCAGCAGCGCGCGGGTAGAACTGAACGGTGTGGGTGCCGCCAACTTGGGGTTTGAGCAAGGGTTCGACGCCATCGGCGCCGGGACCGAAGGTTTCCATGGCTTCATCCATGTCACGCACGGGCGGATCCGTCTGCTCACGCGGCTCGACCTTGGTGAGACCCCGCAACACGACAAACACGGCAGCATAGGGGCTTTCGTTGCGCGCCAACCGACTACCGATGGCGGCCAGTACATGGATGGCATCATCCAGCAGCGCCTCGGCATCAATAGGTTCGATCAGGCTCAGGTACTCCAGAAACAGCGGCACGTGGTCGGGCAATTCGGCCTCTTCTGGCTCGAAGCCGTGGCGCTGGTATTCCTGCAGCAGGTCCACCATGGCTTGGCCACGGTCGCGGCTTTCACCGTGAACGTGTTCAAACAGGTGCAGCGAATGCGAAGGATTGCGATCGAAGGTCGCAACATAGTTTTCTTGCAGCGCGATCAGGTCATGCTGAGCCAGGAAGGAAGTCAAAGGCTTCAGGGTCGCCCTGGCGTCGGGCTCGCCGGCTAGGGCCAAGTCGATCTCGGGCAGGGCATCGAGTAAATCCTGGCTGGGGTAGCTCAGCAGCGCGGAAAGAATGCGGTATAGCGTGGTCATGATTAGCTCCATCAGTTGTAAGGCTGCTCGATCAATATGCTGACGAGCGCTAGCGAGGTTCCCCCGCGGCGGCGAGGGTGGAGGGTGGGCTCACTCAGGCGTAGTCGCCATACCGGGCATACTGCGCTGCCGATTGAGCGACGGCTTCACCGTCGCCAGCCCAGCCCTCCGTCTTCTCACTCAACGTTCTCCGCTTTCCGCGACTTCGGCATGTGCACGAAAATCACACTACCTTCCGGCTTCTTGCCGAACAGCGAGCCCTCGGAAGTCCCCCCCGAGCAGCCGTTGCCGAAGGTAAAGCCGCAACTACCCTTCTCATTGAAGCTGTCCTCGACCATTTCTTTGTGGCTGGTCGGGATCACGAAGCGATCTTCGTAGTTGGCAATGGCCATGATCTGGTACATATCCTCGACCGTAGCGGCATCGAGACCTACCTTTTTGATCAGCGCTTCGTCGCCCTTGCCGTGCACCACTTCGCCGCGCTTGTAGGCACGCATGGCCAGCAGGCGCTCCAGCGCATCGACCACCGGCTTTTCCTTGCCGGCTGTCAAGAGGTTGGCCAGGTAGCGCACCGGAATACGCAGCGACTTCACATCGGGGATGATGCTGTCGCCCACCGTGGCATGCGGCATCTTGCCGGACTCGAACGCCGACTGGATCGGCGACAGCGGCGGGATATACCAGACCATCGGCAAGGTGCGGTATTCAGGGTGCAGAGGGAAGGCCACCTTCCATTCCATCGCCATCTTGTAGACTGGCGACTTGCGGGCAGATTCCAGCCAGCTTTCCGGAATACCCTGCTTGCGGGCTTCGGCAATCACGGCCGGCGAGTGCGGGTCGAGGAAGCACTTGAGCTGCGCTTCGTACAGATCCTGCTCGTTGGCCGTGGCGGCAGCCGCTTCGATCATGTCGGCGTCGTATAGCAGCACACCCAGGTAACGGATGCGGCCTACGCAGGTTTCCGAACACACGGTCGGCTGGCCGGCTTCGATACGCGGGAAGCAGAAGGTGCACTTCTCAGCCTTACCGCTTTGCCAGTTGTAGTAAATCTTCTTGTACGGGCAGCCCGAGATACACATGCGCCAGCCGCGGCACTTGTCCTGGTCGACCAGCACGATGCCATCGTCTTCACGCTTGTAGATCGAGCCGGACGGGCACGAAGCCACGCAGGCCGGGTTCAGGCAGTGTTCGCACAGGCGCGGCAGGTACATCATGAAGGTGTTCTCGAAGGTCGAGTACATCTCCTTCTGCACGCCTTCGAACAGGGCATCGCGGCCGCGCGAGCTGAATTCGCCACCCAGGTCGTCCTCCCAGTTCGGGCCCCATTCGATCTTGTCCATCTTTTTGCCGGTGATCACCGATACCGGGCGGGCAGTCGGCGGGGTCTGGCTTAGCGGCGCCTTTTGCAGATGCTCGTAGTCGTAGGTGAACGGCTCGTAGTAATCGTCAATGGCCGGCAGGTTCGGGTTGGCAAACAGGCTGGCCAGAATCTTCAGCTTGCCGCCCTGCTTGGGTTCGAGCTTGCCGTCGGCACGACGGACCCAGCCGCCGTTCCATTTGGACTGGTTTTCCCATTCCTTGGGGTAGCCAATGCCGGGCTTGGTTTCGACGTTGTTGAACCAGGCGTATTCGACGCCATCGCGGCTGGTCCAGACGTTTTTGCAGGTAACGGAACAGGTGTGGCACCCGATGCACTTATCGAGGTTCAGCACCATGCCGACTTGGGCGCGGATTTTCATTTGGCGACTCCTTCTACAGCCTGATCATCGTCGGCACGCGGCCCTTCCAGCCACTCCACCTTGTTCATCTTGCGCACCACCACGAACTCATCGCGGTTACTGCCCACGGTGCCGTAGTAGTTGAAGCCGTAGGCCTGCTGGGCGTAGCCACCGATCATGTGGGTCGGCTTGAGCACCGTCCGCGTGACCGAGTTGTGAATACCGCCGCGCTTGCCGCTGGTTTCGGCCCCCGGCACGTTCACGATCTTTTCTTGGGCGTGGTACATCAGGCACATGCCCTTCGGTACACGTTGGCTAACCACGACGCGGGCAGTCAGCGTGCCGTTGACGTTGAATACTTCCACCCAGTCGTTGTCGACCAGCCCGGCCTCTTTGGCCTCGACTTCCGACACCCATACGTGCGGGCCACCGCGCGACAGCGTCAGCATGCGCAGGTTGTCCGAGTAGGTACTGTGAATGCCCCACTTCTGGTGCGGCGTGATCCAGTTCAGCACCAGTTCGTGGTTGCCGTTGGACTTCTTGCCCAGCATCGGCTTGATGGTCTTGGTGTCGATGGCCGGCTTGTACACGCAGAAGCCTTCACCGAAATCCAGCATCCAGCGGTGATCCTGATAGAACTGCTGGCGGCCAGTCAGCGTGCGCCAGGGAATCAGCTCGTGCACATTGGTGTAGCCGGCGTTGTAGCTGACCTCTTCCGACTCCAGACCCGACCAGGTCGGTGCCGAAATGATCTTGCGCGGCTGCGACTGCACATCGCGGAAGCGGATCTTGTCGTGCTCGCGGCCGACTGCCAGATGGGTATGGTCGCGGCCGGTAATCTTGCTCAGGGCGTCCCAGGCCTTCACCGACACATGGCCATTGGTTTCCGGCGCGAAGGTCAGAATCATCTCGGCCGCGTCGATGGCCGTTTCCAGCCGAGGCCGCCCTTGGCTGACACCCGGTTCGGTCACGGTCTTGGTCAGCCCGGCAATCTCATGCACTTCGTGCTTGGTATCCCAGTTGATGCCCTTGCCGCCATTGCCCAACTTATCGAGCAGCGGACCGATCGAGGTGAACTTCTTGTAAACATCGTTGTAGTTGCGCTCGACTACCGTCATGTTCGGCGCGGTCTTGCCCGGAATCAGGTCGCACTCGCCGTGCTTCCAGTCCTTCGGCTCCAGCGGCTGACCGAGTTCGCCCGGGGTGTCGTGCATCAGCGGGGTCAGCACCAGATCCTTGCGGGTGCCGAGGTAGGGGCCGCCGATCTCGCTGAACTTCTTGGCCAACAGCTTGTAGATTTCCCAGTCGGTCTTGCTTTCCCACAAGGGTTGCACGGCTTCCGACAATGGGTGGATGAAGGGGTGCATGTCGGACGTGTTCAAGTCATCCTTCTCGTACCAGGTCGCGGTCGGTAGCACGATATCGCCGTACAGGCAGGTGGTGCTCATGCGGAAGTCCAGCACCGTCAACAGGTCCAGCTTGCCTTCAGCCGCCTGCTCGCGGAACTTCACTTCGGATGGCTTGATGGCATCGGCTTCGTCACCGAACAGCGCGTTCTGCGTGCCCAGCAGGTACTTCAAGAAGTACTCGTGGCCCTTGCCCGAGCTGCCCAGGATATTGGAGCGCCACAC
>NZ_JAYRLZ010000005.1:0-4285 GCF_041904975.1 Chitinimonas sp.
CAGGCTCGCCGAGCCCAGCGTCGCCCCGTCCAGTTGTGCCCCTGATACCTCTGCCGCAGCCTGCACTGCCGTCAGATGCTGGCGCAATAGCCCCGGCTTGCTGCGCTTGGCGCGGATGCGTTCGATCTTGAACGGTGTGCCGGTAATCATCGATAGCGACAGCGCAGTGCGCAGCACCTGCCCACCGCCTTCGCCGTGCGAGCCATCCAGCTCAATCCAGTCTTCTGTGATTTTCTTCATGTTTTTCTCTGGTATTCCGTGCAGGCAAAACGAGCGGGAGTGCACAGGGTGCACGCCCGCTCATCCGCAAGCACCAGATTTTTTTATCCGGCCTCTGCCGCAGCGATCGGCGCGGGCCACACCGCCTCGCGCAACAGGGCATCGAGCGCCGCCTCGCTGCCCACTGGCCGCTTGAAGTCAGCCGGTGGCTGCTCGTTCGCCAGTTCGCCTTCGATAAAGGCGTGTATCTGCTCAAAACGCGCACCTAGCTCAGCCTCCCCGGCCGCCATCTTGATCGCCAGCAGCTGCCTGATTTCAGCGCGCAGCTGCGGCTCATCCACCATGGCATCGGCCAGATCAGCAAAGCGCATCGGCGGCATGCCGCGACCGGCATCGATCCACCTTGCCGCCAGCAAGGGCCGCAGCACATACAGATACTTCTTCAGGCGCACCGTCTCGCCCTGCAGATAGCCGCGAAAATTGTTCTTCGCCATCGCAAGGTAATGCCAGCGCCCCTTGCGCTCGGAAAAGAAGTCGGGCGCCAGCGCGCGCAAACGTGCTGCCAAGGGCGCATCCTCACGGTAGACCACCGGCGAATCCAGCCACTCGAACAGGGTGGGATTGGAGCGCCGCATCAGCTGCAAGGCCTTACGCAGCTCCCAACCGCAGATATCCAGCTCATCGCTGATCGGCACCTCGATCACATCGCGCTGCGCTTCCACCCGCAAATACCACTCCGGCTGGTGCACATAGATAAAACGCACGTCGTAATCGCTATCGGGCGAGGCAAAGCCCCAGCCACGGCTGCCCGATTCACAGGCGAACAGCACGCGCACCTGGTGACGGTGTTCGATGGCGTCGAGTTCGGCCAGGACGCGAGCGTGAATCTCAGGTGAAATGGGGTGGGCGGACAGGAATTTGTCTCTCAGTGCATTCAGTTTTTTGTCCATGCTGGTCTTACTCGATTCTTGTTTAGCCTGCTCAATCAAAGGCCATGTGCCGTCTTGCCACCTCATTCTGATCTGGCATCTCTGTCTCTCGCGCGCCATTGCTGCTCGCGATGCAATATGACGTCCAGGCGTTCAAGTTGCCTTTCGCTCAATGCGCCTCGCCACCGGCACTGCTTCACTTTCTGCCGCAATCGCTTCGACATGAAACCCGAGCGGAAGAAATACGGCGCCTCTTCCAAGAACACCAAGGCGATTTCAATCGATGGCGCGTCGTCAGCATCAAGCAGAGTTAAGGCATGTTCGTAACCACCGGGGTAGGCAAGCGCGTTGTATCGCTCCCTGAACTCGACTGCAGCGCTGCGCCAGCGTCCCTCTCCGCCAGGAAGAGCGCGTTCGGCCCAAGTTTGATGGACTCGCCGATGTAGCCGGACAATCTCGGCGCTATTGCGCCGGATCAATTCGGCAAGCGCCTCCCTGCTTAAACGCTCGCGCATCGCATCACCCCTTCACACACACCACCTGCCGCAAGGTATGCACCACTTCCACCAGCTCCGATTGCGCCGCCATCACCGCGTCGATGTCCTTGTAGGCCATCGGGATTTCGTCGATCACGTCGGCGTCTTTTCGGCACTCCACATGCTTGGTCGCTTCGATCTGGTCGGCCACGGTGAACAGCTTCTTGGCGCGGGTTCGGCTCATGGTTCGGCCGGCGCCGTGGCTGCAGGAGCAGAACGACTCTTCGTTACCGAGGCCGCGCACGATAAAGCTCTTGGCGCCCATCGAACCCGGAATGATGCCGAGCTGACCCTTCTGCGCCGACACCGCGCCCTTGCGGGTTACCAGCACTTCGCGGCCAAAGTGGGTTTCTTTCTGCACATAGTTGTGATGGCAGTTCACCGCTTCCACATCGGCGGCGAAGGGCTTGGTGATGATCTTGCGGGCGGCGGCGATCACGTTTTGCATCATGGTGGCGCGGTTACGACGGGCGAAGTCCTGCGCCCAACCTACCGCTTCCACATAGTCATCAAAGTGCTTGGAGCCTTCTTCGAAGTAAGCCAGATCGCGGTGCGGCAGGTTGGCGATGTGCTGGCGCATATCGGCCTGGGCCAGTTCGATGAACAGATTGCCGATGGCATTACCGACACCACGCGATCCGGAGTGCAGCATGAACCAGACGCGGTTTTCCTCGTCGAGGCACACCTCGATAAAGTGGTTACCGGTTCCCAGCGTTCCCAGGTGCTTGTGGTTGTTGGTGTTCTTCAGCTTCGGGTGCTTATCGGTAATGCGCTTGAATCCCTCGTGCAGCTCACCCCACATGGCATCTACAGTGGCGGGCGGGGTTTCCCATGCACCCTGATCGCGCTTACCAAAAGTCTTACCGTGCGGCACCGCCGCCTCGATGGCCGAGCGCAGGCCGGCCAGGTTATCCGGCAGGTCGGCGGCGGTCAGCGTGGTGCGGGCCGCCATCATGCCGCAACCGATATCCACGCCAACGGCGGCCGGGATGATGGCGCCCAGGGTGGGAATCACGCTACCGATGGTCGAGCCCTTACCCAGGTGCACATCGGGCATTACCGCCAGGTGCTTGTAGATAAACGGCATCTTGGCGGTATTCACCAGCTGCTCGCGCGCTTCGTCCTCTACCGGTACGCCAGCAGTCCATAGTTTGATCGGCTTACCGTTTTTTACTTCCAGAATCGAGTGTTCCATTTGCTTTCCTTCTTTTGCGCCTCACGATGAGGGCAATTGCTTATTCGTCATTGCGGCGCTTATTGCACCAAGATGCGCAGTTTCTTTGGCGTACCGCCGTGAGCCAATCGCCGGGCGCGCCGGCAGCTGGCGCAGCGGATGGCAGTCGAGTAGACATAGCCGCCGGCTGTTTCGTACCACCATTGCTGCTGCTCGGCCGTCCACACCTGGCGCGCCCCGCAATCGCGGCAGGTAAAGCCGATATCTTCGTAATAGCCGCGCTGCAGGAAGGTCGGCAGGCCGAGACCGGTAAATGGCGCCAAGCGACCACGGCGTACCGTGATGCTGTGCTGTGGGCGCGCAACTGGCCGTGGGGCGCACGCCACCGCCTTTGCTTGATCCCGCTTTTGCTGGCGTTTTGCCATGATGGCAATACGTTTCTGTTTTCCGCTTTGCATTTCTTTCTCACTTGCCTGTTTTGGCGGACATGGCGGGACTCGAACCCGCAGTAAGCCGACATCGGGCATTACTCCGATGCGCAGTGAACCTTTAAACGCGCTATGTACATGGAACCTTACGCAGACCCCATGACTGCATCCTCAAATTACCGGTCACTGCCTAGGCTTTCGGTTTTACCCTTCACCGGCTTCGTCTCGTTTGCCGGCCGCTCGCCATTTCGCGTTCATGCCCATTTAGTACCCATCAGGCTTTGATTTTCACCAAGCCATTCAGCAACTGATCCAGCCCACCCACGACCGAGATCTTGTCGATGCGCTCGGCCAGGCGTTCCAGCGTTTCCAGCTCCTTCAGGCGCAGGGCGGTCGGGTTGTCTTCCATCACCTTGGCGGTATTAAGCAAGGAGCGAGTGGCACCGGTTTCTTCGCGGCGGCGAATCACATTGGCCTGGGCGGCCTTTTCCGCTTCGACCACCTGGGCCAGCAGGGCTTTCATCTCGCCCGGCAGCACAATGTCCTTCACGCCCACGCCACTTACCATTACGCCGAATCCTGCCAGCTTGTCCTGCATATGCGCCCCCACCACCTCGTCGATGATCTGCTTGTTTTCCAGCAATTCATCGAGCGAGCGGGTGCCGACAGCGGCGCGCAGGCCGAACTGCAGCTCGCGGTAGATATGCTCGGCCGGCTTGGCCAGGCGGGCGTAAGCCAGCTCGACATCGTCGAACGCCCAGTGCGCCGCCAGGTTGATGCGCAAGCTGACCTTGTCGCGGGTCAGAATTTCCTGACCGCTCACTTCCAGAGCCTGCAAGCGGGTATCGACCAGCTCGATGGCGATATCGCGGTTGTAGCGCCAGAAAGCATAGCGACCCGGCTGCAACAGCTTGACCAGCTTGCCATCGATGCGCAGCACGCCGACATTGGCGGCCGGCACTTGCACGCTCAGCACGCCGTTAAGTCCGGCGATAGTGC
>NZ_JAYRLZ010000005.1:4295-41833 GCF_041904975.1 Chitinimonas sp.
CCACGCAGGGTCGGCTGCGCCAGGCGGGCTAATAGCGTCTGTGCCACCTCGGCCCCTTGGGTCAGGTCGATGCGCTCGAAGCGTTGCGGCGCAGCAGCCTTCCAATACAGGCGGCGCGAGCCGGGCGGCACGATTTCGACCAATGCATCGTTTTCAAAACGCAGCCCCGCTTCCTCATCGCCCAGATCGAATACGTGGAAAGCCTCGGCCACCAGGGCAGGCTCGCTGCGGCGCAGGTAGTCGGCCAACGGGTGATCGAACAGCGCGTTTTCCAGCGCGAACGTCACCACGCTATACGCACGTTTCATGTGAAACCGGGTGAATTCGCCGGGCTGCAACAAGGCTTGGAAGTCGCCATCGCGTAGCAGTAGCCCACGTTCGTTCTTGCGGATCAGGAAGCGTTGCAACATGTTTTTCTCCTTTCAGACCGGGCTGGTTTGGATTGCCACGGTCGGGTTTGCTCAAGACCGGCGGGCACCAGCCCCGGAGGGCGGCGACATGACTAGTGCGGGGGCCAGAGCCTGGTCCTGGGCTTGCCTGACACCGTCTGCGTAACTCGCTGCAGATCGGCTCGGACTCGCCCGGACCAGCCCAGCTGCCACACCGGCGGATGCCGCTGCCGTCTAGGGCCGGCGGCGGTGTTGCCACCGCACCGGGTACTACGGGTACTGCTTTCATGGTCACCGTAAAGGGGTGGTTTTCGAGCGGGAGTCGAACCCGCGACACGCTGGGGTTTAGCCAGCTGCTCTACCATTGAGCTATCGAATGGGGCGGTATCAGGGATCGAACCTGAACGAAGCTACCAAGCATCGCCGTGATCGTTTCCCTGCAAGGCGGCATACGCAGCAAGCAACCGGCAGAGCCGGGCAGTGCGCACCGGCACGGTCTACAACCGTTCGCCCGAGTCCACTGCAGTTTCGCGATCAATACCGATATTGCGAAATGCGTGCCAGCTTCTGAACAAGCCTTGTTATAAATCGCTATCCATCTGTTTTTATTGAATTAAATCTCACGCCAGATATTCAGCGCTGCTCGCCAAACCCTGCAAATATCAATACAATCAGATAGTCATTTATCCAGATGGATAACATCAGATGAAAAAGAAGGTAGCCATCGGCTTTGTCGGCACCGTGCTCGACTATGTGGGCAAGGGGCGCGATCGCTGGGAGAAGTGGCGGCCCACCGTCAGCCTGTGCCAGCAAGACGACTTGCTGATCGACCGGCTGGAGCTGCTGCACGAGAGCCACAGCCGTGGCCTGTTCGACCGGATCAAGGCCGATATCGCGGCGATTTCGCCAGAAACCGAGGTAGTCAGCGTCGAGGTCAATCTGCGCGACCCGTGGGACTTCGAGGAGGTGTACGCCACCCTGCACGACTTTGCCCATGGCTACAGCTTCGACACCGAAGCCGAGGACTATCTGATCCATATCACCACCGGCACCCATGTGGCGCAGATCTGCTGGTTTCTGCTGGCCGAGGCGCGTTACCTGCCGGCCCAGCTGATCCAGACCTCGCCACCGCGCAAAAAGGAGCTGGGCGAAGTGGTGGGCAGCTATGCGGTGATCGACCTCGATCTGTCGCGCTACGCCAAGATCGCCACCCGCTTTGCCCGCGACCAGGCCGAGACCCTGTCCTTCCTCAAGTCGGGCATTGCCACCCGTAACGCCCGTTTCAACCGGATGATCGAGCAGATCGAACGCGTGGCGGTGCGCTCCAGGGCGCCGATGCTGCTATGCGGGCCAACCGGCGCCGGCAAGTCCTTCCTGGCGCGGCGGGTATATGAAATGAAAAAGGCCCGCCACCAGCTGGCTGGCCGCTTTGTGGAAGTGAACTGCGCCACCCTGCGCGGCGACAGCGCCATGTCAGCCCTGTTCGGCCATGTGAAAGGCGCCTTCACCGGCGCCCAGGGCGAGCGCGCCGGCCTGTTGCGTAGTGCCGATGGCGGACTGCTATTCCTGGATGAGATCGGCGAATTGGGGCTCGATGAGCAGGCCATGCTGCTCAAGGCCATTGAAGAGAAACGCTTCTTTCCGTTTGGCAGCGACCGCGAAGCAGACAGCGATTTCCAGCTGATCGCCGGTACGGTGCGTGATTTGCGACAGTGGGTGGCCGAGGGCAAGTTCCGCGAGGATTTATACGCACGGATAAACCTGTGGACCTTCGATCTGCCGGGCTTGGCCGAACGCAGCGAAGATATCGAACCGAATCTCGATTTCGAATTGGCCCGCTTTGCCCGCGAACACGGCGAGCAGGTGCGCTTTCATGCCGAGGCGCGCCGTAGCTATCTGAAGTTTGCCGGCTCGACCGATGCCAAATGGCGCGGCAATTTCCGCGAGTTGTCGGCCTCCGTCACCCGCATGGCCACCCTCGCCGACAACGGCCGCATCGACGAAGCCACGGTGGCCGAAGAGCTGGACCGCCTGCGCGGCGCCTGGCGCGATCAGGGCGCCAGTGTGCTGGACAGCCTGCCACAAGGCCTGCCGGACCTCGACCTGTTCGACCGCATGCAGCTGGAAAACGTGATCGCCGTGTGCCGCCAGTCCGCTTCGCTATCGGACGCCGGCCGCCGCTTGTTTGATGTCAGCCGCCAGGAAAAGGCCAAGGCCAATGATGCAGACCGGCTGCGCAAGTATCTGGCGCGGTTTGGGTTGGATTGGCAGGCGATCAGGCCCGCATAACCCGGACACTCGATCGGCTATTTGGACAGCCTATCGCAAGGGAGCGTGATCACTTGAACTTCGCCCGAATACGCTCCGCTAAGCGACTGAGCAAAGTTGATTGCATCTTCGAGTGTGACTCCCGGATGCGATGCTGTTAATACAAACCTCGGGGCAGATCCATCGCCGACCGCAATCTCATCAACGATGTCTTTAATCTTTTCGGACTCTTTGCCGACGACACCGATATAAATGACTCCACTTGCGATAAGCCGCTCAACAACCAAGCCAATTTCCGGCCGGTATCCGTTTGCGCAGCTGAGGACCACTTTTAGTGGCGGCAAGTTGCTTTGACCAGTTACGCATTCTGCTTCGTGCGGCTCTAAAGCAATGGAGTGCCCGCGGCAAATACCATCGACCGGACTCATCCAAGACTTGTGTATCCATGGTTGCCCATATTCGTCAATTTCTTCTACGACGAAAAGCTCTCCAATCATTGACCGGACATCAGCGATTTCGTCATTTGGCAGCTCTTCTAACCATCGACCCGACAGGGACAAAAGCCGAATTCGGGAGCCAATACCCAGCTCAATCCCCTTGCAATCCTTGGGGATACGCTTGCTCATGGCGGGGACGACACTGGCCGTCTCTTGGCCAGCATTGTCAGATACCAAGGCACGCAGCGCCGCGAGTATTTCCACTAGCAAATCGTCGGGCGTAATACCAAGGTGTTCATGCCCCGACTGTTCGTGAGCCAGGAGTTCGAATAGCGCCAGAGAGGGTGGAGAGCCCAGCTTTTTCGAAATTTCGCAAATGAGCCCACAACCCAAATATGGGTCAGCGCCTGCCAGTACTTCCTTTGCGATTCGCCTTGCGTCGGCGAATGTTTCATATGGTCCGATCATGATTCAAATCGACGAAATGGGGAGTGCTGACGTAGCACGAATCGAAACAAACTCCTGAATGCTCTTGGCTGTTTGTGGGTGGTCCCACTCGACGGAATTGCTAGAGCAAAGGATCATGCCGCACCTCATCGTTCAGCAGCATCTGGATTGGCACCTAACGTCAGGCCAACTTGTCCCGAGATTTGTGGCCCAGTATTGGCCTAACTACATATTTCGCCAAACCTCCACATAGCCCCCCACCAATGCCTCCACAAACCATATAGATAGTTGAAATTACATCTGCGCCTGGCACACTTCGAACGCCAACAAGATCCACTGCAAATAGGCCGACGAAGCCACCCACCAATAAACCAAAGTTCCAGCCCAGAGTATTCTCAGGCTCATCACGATTGTACGTAAGCAACATAAAAAACGCGAAAATCGCCCCTGCTATTGCCGCTGGAATTGCTCCAATTACATATGCAAACAATAGCACACCAGGAACAACCAAAAGGAAATTGCTACCTGCCGCAGGGCCGACCGCCACGAATAATAAAACTATCGCTATAAAAGCAAACAAGTACTTACCTGCAACAGATAAATAAAACCTAGCATTCATATGGGCCCAACATTGAATTTGAAAAAATTCACCCAACAATTCAAGGAAATAACGCTCACTGAGCTGGAGGGCAATTGCACAAAACTCTGCGAAAGATTGATCCATTGCACGCCAACCAGTCGAAGACAACGCAGTGTACCAGCAGCCCTCACATCGCCCGATCGAAAATCGCCAATCGTTTATCCGGGCGCAGCCGGTAAAGCTGTGCCGGTCTATGCTTGCCCAGGCGGATGGCGTCGGGCACCGCTTCGAGAAAGTCCAGCTCGGGCAGTTTGCGGCGGAATACGCTTTTATCGAGCGGCTGGCCCAATAGTCGCTCATAGGTGTGCTGCAACTCGGTCAGGGTGAATAGCGGCGGCAGCAGATGGCAGGGCAGGGATGAATAGCTGGACTTGTCGCGCAGCCTTTGCACTGCGTAGCTCACCACCCGCTGGTGATCGAACGGCAGATCGGGCAGCGCATCCACCGGCCACAGGCTGAAGCGGTGCGCTTCATCGGCCACCAGCAGGCTTTCGTGCACCAGGGCGTAATAGCTGATGCTGACCGACCAGCCACGCGGATCGCGCACCCCGCCGCTAAAGGTGAATAGCTGCTCCAGGTAGGGCGAGATCAGGCCAGTCTTGTCGCGCAGCACCCGTGCGGCGGCCGCCTGTGCATCGCGATCCTCATCCGCATGGATATAGCCGCCGGGCAGGGCCCACTGCTGGGCATAGGGCTCGCGCTCGCGCTTGAGCAGCACGATCTGCAGCTGGTCACCCGCCAGGGTGAACAACACCACATCCACCGTCACGATAATGCTTTGTTCCATGGGGAAGCTCTCAAGAAGCCGAACCGAAAAGTAATGTTGCTGCTTGCGTACTACCTGCCGCCAACGCCTTTCACTACAGAGAACCGCTAGTGCGGGCTTCTTTGCTTGAGCGGTAGGTCGGAATTCATTCCGACAGCAGCAGGCAATTCGTGAGCACGGCCAAACATGGCCGTCGGAACAAGTTCCGACCTACGAGTATGCCGGCCAAGCTCATGGCGGCTTTCCTCTGCGTAGGCCGTGCGCTCTGTGGTGAAAGATTTGCGCTTTTGTCGCTCAAGGCTCAGAAAAAGCGGCCGGTAAAAGCCAGGGCCGGAGGGCCAAACGCCTGAGCAGCCAGCGGCAACGCAGGCAGGAGTGTCTTGGCTTCTCATCATTAGTTGCATTGTAACACTAACAAAAGCTCGACATCTTGCACCGGCAGAAAGCAATTTAGCCAGCAATTGCGGCCATATTGCTTCCTTCCGGATCTTTGGTGAAGTTACCAATTCTTGTTAGTTGCATAATGCAACTATGTTTGCCACAATGCACTCAGCACAACGCCAACGCATACCGAGGCAGACCATGAAAGCCACCACCCAGCTGCTGATCATCGACCCACAAAACGATTTCTGCGATATCGCCGGTGCCGCCCTGCCCGTGGCTGGTGCCAACGCCGATATGCAGCGGCTGGCTGGTTTGATTGCCCGTCACGGCGATCGCTTCGATGCCATCCATGTGACGCTGGACAGCCACCACCCGGTCGATATCGCGCATCCGGCCTGGTGGCGCGACACTGAAGGCCAGCCGCCCGCCCCGTTCACGCTGATCAGTGTGGCCGAGGTCGAAACCGGCCGTTGGCGCTGCGCCGATCCGGCCCGCCAGGCCAGCAGCCTGGCCTATGTGCGGCAGCTGGCCGAGCGCGGCCGCTACCAGCTGATCATCTGGCCCGAGCACTGCCTGATCGGCAGCTGGGGCCAGGCAGTGCATGGCGAGCTGGCCCAGGCGCTTGATGGCTGGGCTCGCGAACGACTGGGCTCGGTCAACTATGTCAACAAGGGCGAAAACCCCAGCACCGAGCACTATTCGGCCATCCAGGCCGAGGTACCGACCCCGGACGACCCGGCCACCAGCGCCAATCTGGCGCTACTGGCCAAGCTGGCCGAGGCCGATACCATCGTTATCGCCGGTGAAGCGCTATCGCACTGCGTAGCCAGCACCGTGCGCGACCTGGTCGAAGCACTCGGCCCCGGCAGCGCCGCCAAGCTGGTACTACTGCGCGACTGCTGCAGCCCGGTGCCGGGCTTCGAAGCGCTGGGCAAAGCCTTTCTCGATGAATTGGTGGCGCAGGGCATGCGATTGGCGACGAGCGAGGACTTTGCAAGTAACTAGGCCGAAGCTGCCCACGCCACCCAAACCTGATCACCAAGCTCTTCGCACGAGAAACACCATGCAAATCACCTCCCTCGGTGCCGGCGTCTTCACCATCCCGCACTTTCTAAGCGCCCACGAATGCGCCCACTACATCCAGCTGGGCGAGCAGATGGGTTATGAGCTATCTGAAGTCAATCTGCTCACCGGCTCGCAATTGCGCCCCGACATCCGCAATAACGCACGGGTCATTTTCGATGATCCCACTCTTGCGGCCACCCTGTTCGAGCGGGCTCGCGCCTTGCTGCCTCAGCAGTGCAGCGGCTGGGAGCTGGCCGGCTTGAACGAGCGCTGGCGCTTTTATCGCTACGCACCGGGCGAGTACTTCAAGTGGCACAAGGATGGCTGCTTCCAGCGCAGCGAGCGCGAAGAAAGCATGCTGACCCTGCTGATCTATCTGAATCACGACTTCGTCGGCGGCGAAACCCAGTTCAAATGGGAAAGCGTCAAGCCGGAAACCGGCCTCGCGCTGGTATTCCCGCATCGCATGCTGCACCAGGGCGCCGAGATTCAGTCCGGCAGCAAATATGTGCTGCGCACCGATGTGATGTATCGCCTCGCCGATGGCTAGGCCCTGCAAGACGCAATCCCCCCCAATCAGCAGCCCCACGCTTGAGGCCACCATGACTCGCCTGATCGACCCCATCATCCGCTCGCTGCTCGACACCGATCTGTACAAGTTCACCATGATGCAGACCATCCTGCATCACCAGCCGCAGGCCCAGGCCGAGTATGCGTTCAAGTGTCGCAACCGGCCGGAGGCGCCGCTGGCTCGGCTCAAGGACGAGATCGACGCCCAGCTCGACCATCTGTGCACGCTGCGTTTCGCCGACGATGAGCTGGCCTTTCTTGGCGCGCTGCGCTTTATCAAAGCCGATTTCATCGACTTTCTGCGGCTGTTCCAGCTGCAGCGCCGCTTTATCGAGGTGAGCATTCCACATGAAGCGCCAGAGACGCTGAGCATTCGCATCAAGGGTCCGATGCTGCACTGCATGTTGTTCGAGATCTATGTGCTGGCCATCGTCAACGAGGCGTATTTCCGCCAGTTCCCGTGGGAGCCGGCCTGGGCCGAGGGCGAAACGCGGCTGGCGGCCAAGGTGGCCAAGCTCAAGGCGCTGGCCGGTGAGCGGCAGTGCCGCACCCCTTTTGTTTTTTTCGACTTCGGCACCCGCCGCCGTTTTTCGCGCGAATGGCACGAGAAGGTCGTGGCCACCCTGCACCGCGAGGCGCCGCATGTACTGCGCGGCACCAGCAATGTGCTGCTGGCCAAGCAGCTCGGCCTGACGCCGATCGGCACCATGGCGCACGAATATCTGCAAGCCTTCCAGGCCTTTGGCTCGCGCCTGCGCGACTTCCAGAAAAACGCGCTGGAGACCTGGGTGCAGGAATACCGCGGCGACCTTGGCATTGCCCTCACCGACGTGGTGGGCATGGATGCCTTCCTGCGCGACTTCGATCTGTACTTTTGCAAGCTGTTCGACGGCCTGCGCCACGACTCGGGCGACCCGTTTGCCTGGGGCGAGAAGGCGCTGGTGCACTACAACAGCCTGCGCATCGACCCCAGCAACAAAACCCTGGTATTCAGCGACGGCCTGGACTTCGACAGCGCCTTTGCCCTGTACCGCCGCTTTGGCGACCGCATTCGCACCGGCTTCGGCATAGGCACCAATCTATCAAACGACTGCGGCATGGAACCACTGCAAATCGTGATGAAGCTGGTGCGCTGCAATGACCAGGCGGTGGCCAAGATCAGCGATAGCAGCGGCAAGGGGATGTGCGAGGACCCGGGCTTCCTTTCCTATTTGGGGCAAGTTTTCCAGATCAGCAGTTAACGACAAGAGAACAATAATATGAACCCAAAACTGATGATCGACGCGCCCGAGCTATTTCACATCCGTGCGTCCTACACCGACGACACGATACGGGTCTATCAGGCCTATTCAGACTTGATCGGCAAGTCGGCGCTTGCCGCCAACCGGTTTGTTTCGCCACCATTCAAGATGGATCGCATGACCTGGATAAAGCCATCTTTCCTGTGGATGATGTATCGCGCCGGCTGGGGCTTAAAAGATAGCGGCCAGAACGTCATCCTGGCTATCGACATCAAGCGCGAAGGATTTGAGTGGGCACTGGCCCATGCCTGCCTCAGCCGCGCTGACGATGGTATGCCGCACGAAACTTGGCAAAGGCTAAAAGATAGTGCGCCAGTACGCATTCAATGGGACCCGGAACGCGATCTCTTGTTACGCCCGCAAGCCAGTCGTTCGATCCAGATCGGTCTGAGCAAAGATGCCGTCGCGCGCTATGTGAATGACTGGATAGTTGGTATCAGCGATATCACCCCGCTCGCACAGCAGATTCACGGCCTGATTGAAGCGAATGATCTGCCCGGCGCCAAGGCTTTGCTGCCACTGGAGCGCGTATATCAGCCGCAAACCAGCATCGGCATGGCGCTCGCCGCCACAGCTTGAAGGAAACAAACATGAAAATCGCCCTCGCCCAGCTCAACTACAAGCTTTGCGACTTCGCCGGCAATGTCGCGCTGATGGAGGCGGCGCTGGCTCAGGCGGCGGGTGCCGATTTGCTGGTGTTCAGCGAGCTGTGCCTGTCCGGCTACTACCCGCAGGATATGGTGGAAGAGCCGGACTTTCTGGCGCGGCAGCAGGGGGCGCTGGAGCAGATGCTGGCACTGTCGCGCCATAGCGATATGGCGCTGGTGATCGGGGCGGTGACGCGCAATGAAGGGGTGGGCAAACCCTTGCACAACAGCCTGCTGCTGATCCGCCGAGGCGAAGTGCTGCTGCGCTATCACAAGCAGCTGCTGCCCACTTACAACATTTTCGACGAGCGCCGCCATTTCGAGCCGGGGCCCGCGCAGCCGGCAGTGTTCGAGCTAGCTGGCCAGCGCCTTGGCTTTCTGATCTGCGAAGACGCCTGGAATAGCCAGGGGCAGGACTATGCGCTCGACCCGGTGCAGGCGCTGGCCGAGGCCGGGGTGGACTTGATCGTCAGCATCAACGCCAGCCCCAGCAATGTCGGCAAGGCAGTGCAGCGCCATGCGCTATTCAGCGGCGTGGCACGCCAGTGCGGCCTGCCGATGGTGTATGTGAACCAGGTCGGCGCCAATGATCAGATTGTGTTTGATGGCGGCTCCTTCGCTGTCGACCCTCGGCACGGCGTGGTGGCAGCCCTGCCCCTGTTCGAGCCAGCCGTCGCGCAGCTGGTATTCGATGGGGGTTTCAGTCAAAACGGCCAAGCGCTAACCGAAGCGGTGCAGCTCGATCTGGCCGACAGCGAGTTTTACTACCGGCAGATTGTGCTGGGCCTGCGCGACTATGCAGCGAAGATCGGCTTCACACAGGTGGTGATCGGCAGCTCGGGCGGCATCGACAGCGCGCTGACCCTGGCGCTGGCGGCCGATGCCCTGGGCGCTGACAATGTGGTCGGCATTACCATGCCTTCGCAATACTCCAGCACCGGCAGCGTGGGCGACTCGGTCACGCTGTGCCGCAATCTGGGCGTGCGCCTGCTGGAGCACCCGATAGCCGAGCTGGTGGCGATCTACCGCCAAGGTTTCACGGGAAACTTTGCCACCAGCCCTTCGCGCCTGACGGTGGAAAACCTGCAAGCGCGCATCCGCGGCACCATCCTGATGGAATACTCCAACCACTTTGGCCATCTGCTGCTGACTACCGGCAACAAATCGGAAATTTCGGTCGGCTATTGCACCCTGTATGGCGACACCAATGGCGGCCTCAATATCATTGGCGACTTGTACAAGACCGAGGTGTTTGCGCTGGCGCGCCACTATAACCAGCGCCATGGCCGCGAGCTGATTCCGCAGGCCATTATCGACAAGGAACCGTCGGCTGAATTATCGGAAGGACAAAAAGACAGCGACTCGCTGCCGCCCTACCCGGTGCTGGACGAGATCCTCAAGCTGCATATCGAGGGCCGGCGCCTGCGCGATGCCGAGTACGCCGCCGCACAAGATTTTGTCCACGCCATGCAGCTGCGCGGCGAGCAAGCCACCATCGACCGGGTGCTAAGCCTGATCGCCAAATCCGAATTCAAACGCCGCCAGGCCCCACCGATCATCCGCCTGCGCAACCGCGCCTTTGGCAATGGCCGGCAGATGCCGATAGCGGCGCAATATTGAGGACAGCCATGCTACGCGCCATCCAGGCCGATATCACCACCCTGCAGGTGGATGCCATCGTCAATGCCGCCAATTCCTCGCTGTTAGGCGGCGGTGGCGTCGATGGTGCCATTCATCGGGCGGCCGGGCCGGATCTGCTGCACGCCTGCCGCCTGCTCGGTGGCTGCCGCACCGGTGAGGCCAAGCTGAGCGCCGGCTTCGCGCTGCCGGCGCGCTTTATCATCCACACCGTCGGCCCGGTATGGCGCGGTGGCGAATACGGCGAGGCCGCCTTGCTGGCCAGCTGCTATCGCCAGTCCGTGCGGCTGGCCGATCAGCAAGGCTGCCGCAGCCTGGCGTTTCCGTGCATCAGCACCGGCGTGTATGGCTATCCGGCCGGCGCCGCCGCCGCGATTGCTGTTGCAAGCGTCCGCGCCGCCCTGCCCGATTGCACAGCGATTCAGGACGTGGTGTTCTGCTGCTTTTCCGAAGCCGATTTGGCCCTTTATCTAGCCTTGCTGGCCCCCTGAAAGCTCATCATGCAATTTGACACCCTGGTGTATATCGGCCGCTTCCAGCCCTTTCATCTCGGCCATGCCGCCATGCTGGAGCTGGCGTTGGCGCAGGCGCAGCAGGTGGTGTTGGTGCTGGGCTCGGCCCACAGTGCACGCACCACGCGCAATCCGTTTTCGGTAGATGAGCGCCAACAGATGATCATCGACGCGCTGCCGGCCGAGGCAGCAGCACGCCTACGCTTCGTGCCGATGCGCGACTACTACAACGGCGCCCGCTGGGCCGCAGCGGTGCGCCGCGCGGTGGCCGCCCTGCCGGGTCTGGGCCGAGTCGGTCTGTTCGGCCATTTCAAGGATGCCTCGTCGGGCTATCTGCGCGATTTTCCCGACTGGCCCTTGCTGGCGGTAGAAAACCAGGGCGGCATCAATGCAGCCGATCTGCGCGCCCCTTGGTTTGCCAGCGGAGGCGATACCGAGGCATTGGCACAAGCGCTGCCTGCCAGCGTGCGCCAGTTTCTGGCCAACTTTGCCAGCACCGCCCACTTTGCCCGCCTGCAGGCCGAATACGCCTTCTTGCAGCAATACCGGCAGGACTGGCAGGCAGCGCCCTATCCGCCGGTATTCGTCACCGTCGATGCAGTAGTGTGCTGCCAGGGCCATGTATTGCTGGTGCAGCGCGGCGGCCAGCCCGGCGTGGGCTGCTGGGCCCTGCCCGGTGGCTTTCTCGACCAGCGCGAGCGGGTGGCCGACGCTTCCCTACGCGAGCTGATGGAAGAAACCTGCCTGGCGGTCGATCGCGACACCCTGATGCGCGGCTACCAGGGCCAGCAGCTATTCGACCACCCCGACCGCAGCGCCCGCGGCCGCACCCTGACCCATGCCTTCCACTACCAGCTCGACTGCACCAGCCTGCCAGCCATCCGCGCCGCCGACGATGCACAGGCGGCGAAGTGGCTGCCGATCAGCGACTTGCAGGCGCTGGAAGCGCTCATGCATGATGACCACTTCATCATCCTTGATCATTTTCTGCATTTACTGGCGGACTAACAGTCAACGGCGGCAGCCTATTTCCAACGCTTTTTCTTTACAAAGATAAAAATTGAAGCAATACAATTTACTCGGTTGATTTTATTGGACTTTTTACACAGGAGTGAACCATGTCGCGCCTTGTTACCGGTTTGTTGAGCTGCAGCATTCTCCTGAGCGCCCTGCCTGGCTGGGCGGAACCGCATTCAACCGCTTCGGAAGCGTCGGCTTTTGGCTCGGCCTTGGTAGTGGCCGGTAGTGCCGTGGTCCTGGCTAGCGGTGCCGAACTATTGGTGAAGTCGGTCGAACACAGTGGTCAAGCGTCCTTGGTGGTGTTGGAATCTGCGGCCAGCGGGATGTCAGTGACGCTGGAGCTCAGCGGCAAGATGGCTGAGGGACTGGCCTTGGCCAGTGGTGCTACGGTGCAAGTGGTGTCAGAAGCAAGCGGCCACTTGCTTGTTTCCGCCGGCAAGGTGCTGGCCTTTGTGCCCAATGAGTTGGGCAAAGGTTTGCTCCATCATTCGAAAGCGCGCTCATGAAGGCGCTCTGGCTAGCCGCTTTGCTTGGGCTGGCGCTACCTACACAAGCCGGCCGAAATTGCGATGAAAAGCCGCTTAGCGTGCAGGCGGCCAGCAAGGCGATGCAACTGGCAGTGCAATTGCGTGAGCGTTTGCAGCAGCGCAATGCAGAGGTAGCGATCATTGGCCGGATTGGTCGCGATATGAGCGAGTACGGTCTGCGCTATAGCCACGCAGGCTTTGTCTGGCGCAATCATCCCAAAGGGCCGTGGCTGACTCGCCATCTGCTGAATACTTGTGGCACGGCGCAAGCAGAGTTGTATGACGAAGGACTGGCCAATTTCTTCATGGATTCGCCGCTACATTACGAAGTATTGATCCTGCAGCCCAAGCCCGAGCTGCAAGGCAAGCTGATGCAGGCTTTGCGCCAGCCTTATCGCATGTTTGAGCCTCATTACAACCTGGTGGCCTACCCGTTTTCCACTCGCTACCAGAATTCCAATCAGTGGGTACTGGAAACCCTGGCTTTTGCCCAGGCCGGTGAAAGCTGGAACGCACCTACACGGGCGGCGGCGCAAAGCTGGTTGCAGTCACAGGGCTATCAGCCTTCTACACTGAGCATTTCCGCCCTCGCCCGGCTGGGCGGCCGCCTCACCCAGGCCAATGTCGCGTTTGATGACCACCCTTTTGGCCGCCGCATAAGCCGGCAGATTGATGTGGTGACGGTGGAGTCGATCGAGCGCTTTCTTACCCAGCACGACTGGCTAGAGCGGCGGGAAATTGTGCGGATTCTGTAGGCGTATATCCCGCGCTCTTATGACCGACCAACTGAATAGGGCGTATCCCAGAAGAGAAGCCGCGCGGAATCAGGGCATTGGCCCTATGCTGCGAACCGGCTATTTGGCACTTCATGCCCATGGAACACCTCGCGCTTCTAACTCAACCGCTATTCTCTGTAGCCACCATGCCGGTATCGGCAGGCGATCTGGCCGGTTTTATCTCTGGCCTTATCTGCGTCTGGCTTACCACGCGCGGCAATATCTGGAATTTTCCGGTTGGCATCCTCAATAGCGCCATCCTTGGCCTGGTATTTCTGCAGCAGCGCTTGTTTGCCGATGCATCGCTGCAAATCGTCTTTATCGTGCTGAGCGCTCTGGGTTGGTGGAAATGGCTGCGGCAGGGCATCGGCCAAGAATCGTCGCCGGTGTTTGAAACCAGCCCACGCGAGCAGCTGCTACTGGGCGCGATCACCGTGATCGTGACGCTGGCGCTATGGCGTGTGCTGGTGTTGCTGAAAGGCGCCTGCCCACCGGTCGATGCACTGATCACCGCACTGAGCCTTGCGGCGCAATGGCAGCTCAACAAGCGCCAGGTTTCCAGCTGGCTGTGGTGGATAGTGGTCGATCTGATATCGATTCCGCTCTATATCAGCCGCGACCTGCCGCTGATTGCCGCGCTCTATGCGGTGTTCCTGCTGCTTTGCCTGCAGGGCTGGCGTCGTTGGTGCTCGCTTGCGCCGGCCACAATGAGGCAAGCCGCCATATGAACCGGGTGATTTATCAACATGGGCTGGTGATCGGCAAGTTCTATCCGCCACACCGTGGCCACGAATACCTGATACGGACCGCCGCGCGCCATGCGGCCTGTGTCACCGTGGCGGTGCTTGGGTCCAGCGTCGAATCCTTGCCCATGCCTTTGCGGGTGCAGTGGTTGCGCGAAACCGTGCAAGACCTGCCCAATGTTCGCATTGTCGCCGAGCTGGACGACGTAGCGGTCGATTACCACAACCCGGCGATTTGGGACGCCCACATTGCCATCATGCGCCAAGCGCTAGCCCAGGCAGACCGGCAATACGGTGCGGCGCGGCCAGTCGATGCGGTATTCACCTCGGAGCCCTATGGCGACGAGTTGGCACGCCGCTTTGCTGCCTCCCATATCTGCCTGGACCAGCCGCGGGTGCTGCATCCGGTATCGGGCACGGCAGTCAGGGGCTCACCCATCGCGCGCTGGCTGCATCTGCCGGAGCCGGTACGCGCCGGTCTGGCACTACGCGTGGTGGTGGTCGGCGCCGAGTCCACCGGCACCACCACGCTATCACGCGATCTGGCACAGGCCTTGCAGGCGCGCGGTGGCATCTGGAGCCGCACCGAATGGGTGGGCGAATTTGGCCGCGAGTACAGCGCCAATTTGCTGGCGGTGGCGCGGGCCAGCAATCCGCATTGCCGGCCAGAGCAGCTGGACTGGCATAGCGAGGACTTTGTCGCCATTGCCCTCGAACAGTGCCGGCGCGAGCAACAGGCGGCACGCAGCGGCGGGCCGGTACTGGTGTGCGACACCGACGCCCTGGCGACGCATATCTGGCACGAGCGCTATATGGCACAAGCGAATGCAGCGGTCGCCCGAATCGCCGCCGCAATGCCGCCGCGCGCGCTGTATCTGCTGACCAGCCATGCGGGCGTGCCATTTGAAGACGATGGCCTGCGCGATGGCGAGCATCTGCGCCCCTGGATGACCGCCCGCTTTCGCGAGGTACTGGCGGCACAGACCGTACCCTGGCTGGAACTGGAGGGCGACCGCCCAGCGCGTTGCCACAAAGCGTTGGCTGCCATCGACAGCTTGCTGGCCCAGGCCTGGCAATTTGCTCTACCGCTTGAAGCACGCCAGCAAGGTAATTGAATCGACCCCGAGAATTTGCCGGATTACGGACTACGCCAGCCTGACACGCACTAACAAAAAAGCCCGGTCATCAAAGATGGCCGGGCTTTTTGCTGACGCTGCGATCAATCAATACTTCGGCGTAAAGCCCATATTGCGCCAGGCAAAGGAATAGATATCGGCCGCTTCTTCCAGATTCTTGGTCAGATTGCTGGCACCGTGGCCGGAATTGGTGGCAATGCGGATCAAATAGGGCGAGGTCGGCGCGGCTTTTTCCTGCAAGGTGGCGATGTACTTGAAGGAGTGCGCCGGCACCACGCGGTCGTCGTGGTCCGAGGTGGTCACCAGGGTAGCCGGATAGCTCACGCCGGCCTTGATGGTATGCAGCGGCGAGTAGCCGAGCAGGTATTTGAACTCGGCTTCGTTATCGCTTGAGCCATAGTCCGCCACCCAGCCGGTGCCGGCCGAGAATTTCTGAAAGCGCAGCATATCCATCACCCCCACCTGCGGGATGGCGACCCGGAACAGATCGGGGCGTTGGTTGATCACTGCGCCAACCAGCAGGCCGCCATTGCTGCCGCCTTGCAAGGCCAGATGGCTGGCGCTGGTGTAGCCCTGCTTGATCAGCGTTTCGGCTGCGGCAATGCAGTCATCGAACACATTCTGCTTGTTGAGCTTGGTGCCGGCCTGGTGCCAGGTTTCACCATACTCGCCACCGCCGCGCAGATTCACCATCGCATACACGCCGCCCTGCTCCAGCCAGGCCACCCGCGTCGCGCTGAAGGTCGGGTTCAGGGTGACATTGAAGCCGCCATAGCCATACAGGATGGTCGGGTTCTTGCCATCGAGCTTCAGACCCTTCTTGTGCACGATAAACATCGGCACCCGCGTACCGTCGCGGCTCTGGAAGAACAGCTGGTGGCTCTCGTAGTCGTCTGACTTGAAGCCGGGAATCTCCGGTGCGCGGAACAGGCTGGCCTTCTTGCTGGCCAGCTCGTACTTGAAGATGGTTGCCGGGTAATTCTGCGAGCTGAAGGTGTAATAGGTGCGCTTGTCCGACTTCAGGCCACCCAAGCCGCCCACGCTGCCGGGCCCCGGCAGGGCGATCTCGTGTTCGCGCTTGCCTTGGCGGTTGTAGACATAGGCGTGAGCCGTGACATCCTTCAAATACACGGCAAACAGCTTGTCGCCGGCAGTATTGAGGTATTCCAGCAATTCCGGCTGTTCAGGGATCAGGGTGGTCCACTCGCTCTCGGCCGGGTGGCGCGGGTCGTACACCATCACCTTCTTGTTCGGCGCCTTGCGGTTGGTCTCGATAAACAGCTTGTCGCCCTCGTTGTCGATCACGCTGAAGCTGTCTTCGCTGAATTCAGCAATGATCGGGCGGAACGCCTTTTCGCCCTTGCGTTCGTCGCGCACTGCCAGGGTATTGCCGCGCTTGTTCGGATCTTGCTCGGTGAGGATGGCGAAACGCTCGTCTTCCGTAACGCTGACGCTCACATAGAAGGTCGGGTTCTTCGGGTCTTCATGCACCAGGACATCGGCGCTCTGCGGCGTGCCGATCTTGTGGTAGTAAACCTTCTGGTGCTCGTTGCGGGCGGTCAGCACCTTGTCCTTGGGCGGCTCGGGAAAGCGGCTGTAGTAAAAGCCATCGCCACGCCACGATGCATCGGAATACTTGGCCCAGCGGATCACCTCGGGCAGGGTCTTGCGGGTGCGCAAGTCCATCACATAGATATCGTGCCAGTCCGAGCCCGGAATGGCGGTGCGGCCATAGGCGGCGTAGCGGCCATCCTTGCTGATGGCAAACGAGGTCAGCTTGACCGTGCCGTCAGCCGAGAAGGTATTCGGGTCAAGCAAGATTTCCGGTTTGCCCTGTTCGCCCTTTTGCACATACAGCACCGACTGGTTCTGCAGGCCGTCGTTCTTGTAGAAATAGATGTAGCCGTTCTTCTGGAATGGCGCGCTGTACTTGGCGTAGTTGGCAATGGTCTTGATACGGTTCAGTACCGCCGGCCGAAACGGAATCTGTTCCAGCTGGCCGAAGGTCAGCTTGTTCTGTTCCACCACCCAGGCCTTGGTATCGGCGGCATTATCGTCTTCCAGCCAGCGATAGGGGTCGGCCACGCTGGTGCCGAAATAGTTGTCGACCTGGTCAACCTTGCGGGTGGTCGGATAGCTCAGTGCCTCTGCAGCGCACAGCAGGCTGCTACCAGCCAGCAGTGCAGCCAGCACGGTGATTGCTTGTCGTTTCATGGAACAGAATTCTCCTTGGTGATGGCTCGGGGTATCGGCCCGCCCGGCAACCATGGCGAGGCGAATCCTGAGCAACAGGCAGGCGGGTTCGGCCCGCAAAGGCGGCACGCTAGCATGCTGCGCTTTTATGCAGCAAGCACCGCACCTGATGCGCCGCAGCAGCGCATCGCGCTGCAGATGACTACGCACAGACACGGGCAGGGCAAGCCGGCAGCCCGACTATCGCCGCCAGCGCGATAGCCGTAGTACAGTACGCCCGCACATCAAGGCAGGCGCCGGCTAGAGACGCCGCTGATCCATTGCAACCAAAAAGGACGACAACATGAATTCGCGCATCACCGTACTGGCCGCAGCCTTGCTCGGCCTGAGCAGCTTTGCCAGCGCCGACAGCATCAAGATCGCCGTCACCGGCCCATTCAGCGGCGGCTCGGCCCCGATGGGGGTTTCCACCCGCGATGGCGCCAAACTGGCCATTGCCGAAATCAACGCTGCCGGCGGCCTAAAAATCGGCGCCAAGAAGTTCACCATCGAAGCAGTCGAGCGCGATGACGAAGCCAAGAACGAGCGCGGCGCCCTGGTGGCGCAAGAGCTCGCTTCGATGAACGATGTGGTGGCAGTGGTCGGCACCGCCAATACCGGCGTGGTGCTGGCTGGCGACAAGTTCTACCAGCAGGCGAAAAAGCCGCGCATCATCGCCATCTCATCCGGCACCGCGGCGATGGGCCAATGGCTGAAAGAGCCGAATCTGATACCCAAGGGCGAGCTGTACATCTTCCGCTTTTCCGCCAACGACGGTGTGCAATGGGATCTGATGATCGATGAGGCAGTAAAGCGCCAGGGCCTGAAGAAGATCGCCATCCTGGCCGACGACACCAACTACGGTGTATCGGGCCGCGATGACCTGATGAAACGCTTTGCTGCCATGAGTGAAGTCGAAGTGGTGGCCAACGAGAAATTCTCGATCGGCAGCAAGGATATGTCGGCCCAATTGCTCAAGGCCAAGCTGGCCGGTGCGCAGGCGATTTTCGCCGTAGGCGTCGGCCCGGAGCTGGCGGCCATTTCACTGGGCATGAACAAGCTGGGCATCAAGGCGCCGATGTTCGGATCATGGTCTTTATCGATGAGTAATTTCCTCGATAACGCCGGCGCCAGCGCCAATGGCGCGATGATGCCGCAGACCTTTATCCAGGAAGACTTCACCCCGCGCGCCAAAACCTTTATCGCCGCCTACAAGGCCGCTTACAAGGTCGAGCGCATTCCCTCACCGGTTTCGGCCGCCCAGGGCTACGACGCGATGAAGGTGCTGGCCGCCGCCATCGAGCAGGCTGGCTCTACCGATGGCAAGGCCATCAAGGACGCGCTGGAAAACCTGCAAAAACCGGTGGAAGGCGCCATTGCCAAATGGGTGAAGCCATACAGCAGCTGGGACCCGGCCAAGCCGGAAAGCCATGAGGCCTTCCGCAAGGAGCGCGTGGTGGTAGGCCTGGCCCGCGACGGCCGGGTGACCTTTGCCCATGAGGAAGACAAAAAGCGCGTCGAGCAGCTGGATCGCTAATCGCACCAGCAACACCTGTCTATCCCTTCTCCCGCAAGCGGGAGAAGGTGGCCCCAAAGGGCCGGATGAGGGTGCGCTGTGTTGAAGTGACACTTGATCAGCCGCCCTCACCCCGCCCCTCTCCCGCTTGCGGGAGAGGGAGAACAACGACCCGATTCTGCAAAAAGGATCACCCGTGGACTTGATGGTTATCGCCCAGATGGGCGAAAGCGGTGCGGCGATGGGCATGGCCTATGCGCTGATCGCCTATGGCTTCCAGCTGACGTTTGCGCCGTCCAAAAGCGTGAATTTCGGCCAGGCCGAATGCGTGATGATTTCGGCCTTTATTGCCCTGTCCTTGATCGGCACCGGCATGCCCTATGCGGCAGCGGTGGTGCTGACCCTGTTGGCCGGCGCCGGCCTCGGCCTGTTTGTCGAGCGGGTCGGCGTGCGGCTGGCCTTGCAGCAAAAGAATGAGGGCTGGATTCTGCTCACCATCATCCTCGGCCTGTTTGGCGCCTCGCTGGCCGAGAATATCTGGGGCCGCGATGATCGGCCACTGCCAACGCCGATTCCCGATACGCCGCTGGCGCTGGGCAAGATCTCGGTTACCTGGTTCGAGATTTCCATCTTTGTCGGCGCCTTGGGGCTGATGTGCATCATCGAACTATTCCGCCGCAAAACCCTGCTGGGCAAGGCGGTCGGCGCGGTCGCCGCCGACCCGGAAGTGGCCGAGCTGATGGGTATCAGCTCACGGCGCGCCGTGGCGCTGGCCTATGCGTTATCGGGCGCCACTGCCGCCTTTGCCGGCATTCTGATCGCACCGATCACCACGGTTGGACCGACCATGGCCGGCGGCCTGATCCTGAAGGCATTCAGCGTGGCGGTGGTGGCCGGGCTGGAATCGGGCTTCGGTGTCATCATCGCCGGGCTGGTGCTGGGGGTAATGGAGAGTCTGGCCAGCGTGTATCTCGGTTCGGGCTGGCGCGAAGCGCCCGGCATCGTGCTGCTGATCGCGGTACTGGCCCTGCGCCCCAATGGGCTGTTCGGCAAAGCCACTATCCGGAAGGTCTGACCATGGCGCACACGCTTTCTCGCAAGGCGGCGGTACGCGCCGTCGAATGTTTCGCCCTGCTGGCGCTGGCGGCCCTGCCCCTGTTGGCGGGCGGCTCACCCTATGCCATGGGCCTGCTGACCCTGCTGGTGATCTACGCCATCTCGCTGATCGGGCTGGATGCCACCGTCGGTTATCTCGGCCAGGTGAATCTGGCCCATGCCGGCTTTATGGGTCTGGGCGGCTATGCCGCCGCACTGATGGTGACCCACTTCGGCTTCAGCCTGCTACCGGCGCTACTGGTGGCTACCCTGGTCGGCCTGCTGCTGGGTGGCCTGCTGGCCATCCCGGCCCTGCGCCTGGAGGGGCCGCAGTTTGCCCTGGCCACCCTGTCGTTCGGTACTCTGGCGGTGCTATGCCTCAATGAGCTGGAATCGATTACCCAGGGCGCGCAGGGCTTGCAAGTGCCGCGCCCGGCCTTGCTGGGACACGGCACCATGGAGGCGCGGCCGTTTTACTGGATCTGCCTGTTGCTGCTGGCCCTGGTGTGGCTGGGCGCCCGCAACCTGATGGAAGGCCGCTGGGGCCGCGCCATTGCTGCACTGAAGGACAGCCCGATCGCCACCGACGCCATGGGCATCGGCGCCCTGCGGCAAAAGGTGCTGGCCTTTGCCTTTGGCTCGGCGCTGGGCTGCTTTGCCGGTGGCCTGTATGCCTTCAATCTGGGCTTCTTGCAGCCGCAAAGCTTCAGCTATGAGTTGAGCATCACCCTGCTGCTCGGCTCGGTGCTGGGTGGCCGCAAGGCCGTGTGGGGCGCCCTGGTCGGTGCCGCCCTGGTGGTGCTGCTGCCCAATATGCTGTCGAACAAGACGGTATTTCTGGCGCTGGGCGGCGCCGGCGCCCTGCTAGCCATCGGCCATGCCTTGCGCGCAACGCTGCGCAAGGAAGCCAGCTTCAGCAATGTGGCGCCAGCCATCGCCATGGCCTTGCTGCTGTTTATCGCCCTGCGCGCCACCGACCTGGAATCGTGGCGCAAAGGCCTGTTCGCCCTGATGCTGTTTGCCGTGGTAGTGGGCCTGCCGGACGGGCTGATGGGCTTTGTGTCGCAACACCTGGCCCAGCTATTCAAGCTGCCCGCCGCGCCCTTGCCGCCGGCGGCCGATATCGACAGCGTGCTGCCACTGCGCAGCGCCAGCACCGCTGCGGTGCTGGAAGTCAGCGATATCAAGCTGCATTTCGGCGGGGTAAAGGCGGTGGACGGCGTCAGCCTTCAGGTAGCCGCAGGCGAAGCACTGGCCTTGATCGGCCCGAATGGCTCGGGCAAATCATCGCTGGTCAATGTGGTGTCTGGCCTGTATGCGCCCACCGCCGGCCATATCACCCTGGCCGGCAGCCGCATCGACGCACGCGGCCTGCTGGCTGCCAGCCGCCGAGGCGTCAGCCGTACCTTCCAGAATCTGCAGATTTTTGGTGACCTCAGCGCCATCGACAATGTGTCGGTATCGCTGCGCGGCGCCTACCGCCTGCCCTGGCCGCTGGTGGCCGCCGGCCTGGGCGGCAAGGAAGAACAGGCGGCACAAAGTGCTGCACTGGCCTTGCTGCGCCTGGTCGGGCTGGAAGACAAAGCCCGCATCCGCTCACGCGACCTCACCTATAGCGACCAGCGCTTTATGGAAATCGCCCGCGCCCTGGCCGCCAAGCCGACCCTGCTGGTGCTGGACGAGCCGGCAGCCGGCATGTCGCACCCCGATGTGGAAAGGCTGAAAGCAGTAATCAGCCAGATCAAGGCACGCGGGATCAGCATCATCCTGATCGAGCACCATCTGGATGTGGTGGCCGAATTGTCCGACCGGGTGATCGTGCTCGACGGCGGCCGCGAAATCGCCCGTGGCAGCGCCGAGGAAGTACGCCGCAATCCGCTGGTGATCCAGGCTTATCTGGGATCAGCCGGCCACACCGATGCCATCACCGCCAGCCCGGCACTGGACACACCATGAACGCACTTGAAGTCGACAACCTCAAAGCCGGTTACAACAAGTCCGAAGTGCTGCATGGCATTTCGCTGAAAGTCGGCAAGGGACAGCTGGTCAGCCTGATCGGCTCCAACGGCGCCGGCAAGACCACCCTGATGCGCGCGGTATCGGGAATGATCCGCCCCAGCGATGGCGCAGTCAGCCTCGCAGGCAAGCCTATCCAGCGCGAAGCGGCATCGAAGATCGTGCGCCTCGGCATGGCGCACTGCCCGGAAGGCCGCCGCGTGTTTGCGCCATTGACAGTGGAAGACAATCTGCTGCTGGGCGCCTATCACCGCCTGCCCGGCTTTTTTGGCTATGCGCGCAAGGCCAAGGCGAGACTCGATCATATCTATGCGCTGTTTCCACGCCTGTCCGAACGGCGCGGCCAGCTGGCCGGCACCCTGTCGGGTGGTGAGCAGCAGATGCTGGCGATCGGCCGGGCGCTGATGTCGGAGCCGACCGTGCTGCTACTCGACGAGCCCTCGATGGGCCTGGCGCCGGTAATGGTCGATACCGTGTTCGACGCCATCCAGGCACTCAAGCGTGAGGGCATCACCATGCTGCTAGTGGAGCAATTCGCCCAGATGGCGCTGGCAGTGGCCGACTATGCCTATGTGATCGAACGCGGCCAGCTGGCCGCCGAAGGCAGCCCGGATGCGCTGCGCCAGGACCCACGGGTGCTGGAGGCGTATCTGGGCTAGGCCTTGTGCGGCAGCGGCCATACAAGTCCTTATCCGCTTTGTTGGCCCAAGTCCCAAGCCATTTCCCACTGCCCGCCCAGCGACTCCGCGCCCATTGCCCGCACCAGGGCAGCGGCGCTCCCGCCGGTTTTCAGGTTGATGAAGCGTAAGGGCAGCGTGCTTTGCTGGCGCATCGCCGCCACTAGCGCGCGGCCTGCGCCGCGACGGCGCCACTGCGGGTCTACGGCAAACAGCGGGGCTTCGCCGCTGGCGGGATTGACCAGGCCAGCGGCGCGACATTGGCCGTCCTGCTCCAGGCTGATACGCAAAAAACGCTGCGGCGTGGCGGCCATGGCAGCCACGCTGTTCTGCCAGGACGGTGCATCTTCGAGCCAATCGGCAAACCCGACCGGCAGTACATTGCTTTCCTCTGAACCCAGCACCAGTCCATCCGGCACCACCACATGGCCGGCATTGCGCAGGCTCAGGCAGTCGAACTGCCGCACCCGCTTGAAGCCTGTGGCTTCATAGCTGCGCTGTGCCATGGTGTTTTCTTCCATCACTTCGAGCCGGCATTGCGCCATGCCGGCCGCCCGCCAGCGCGGCGCCAGCCAGCTGAACATCTGCCGGCTCAGGCGCTGGTTACGCGCTGCGGGCACGACACCACTGGCCGCGTCATACACCACGGGCCGCCCATCCCATGCGCCTCGGCAGATCAGGTGAAAGGCCAGCAGGCGACCACCCTGGAATACCCCGGCAGACAGGCTGGCGTCAAAGCCGCGTCGCCGCAGCATGGTGTCGAGCGCCACCTGATCGAAATTGAGCGGCACGGCATAGTCGGCAAACGCTTCGTTGACGGCTTCAAGCAGGGCGGCATCGGGCACCGCGCTCAAATCATCGATACGGAATTCGCTCATACCTTCCCCAATCGCCGCTTCACGTGAAACGCCGCTCCAGCCAGCTCAGCATGGCTTGGTAGACCTCGTCCCGATTGGTTTCGTTGAGCATCTCATGTCGACCTTTCGGGTAGAGGGTCACCACCACATCGCGCAAGCCGAGGCCAAGATAGCGCTCCGCCAGCTGCTTGCAGCCCTTGCCTCCCATGCTGACCGGATCATGGCTGCCAGCCAGCAACCAGACCGACAGCTTGCCCGGTAGCGTTGCTCCGCCGGCCTCGCGCTGCTCCATGGTCACGATGGCGCCGAACAGGTCCTGCCACAGTTTGGCCGAGCAATCGAAGCCGCAATCGCGGTCGGCCATATAGCGGTCCACCTGGGCATCGTCGCGGCTCAGCCATTCAAAACCGGTGCGTTTGGGGGAAAAGCGCAAATTGAAGGTGCCGAATACCAGCTTGCGCATCAGTACCGACGGTTGATCGAAACCGTGCTTGCGGCCACTGCGGCCGGCTATCCAGCCCATCAGCCGTGCCAGTGGCGCTTGCCGGAAGCCGGTGGCCGACAGCACCAGGCCGTCGATCAGCCCAGGGCGCTGCAACACGGCGGCACGTGAGATGAACGAGCCCATGCTGTGCCCGAACAGCACCAGGGGCAAACCGGGCAGCGCGGCACGCGCCTTTTCAACCAAGGCCAGCAAATCGCCGACCACCAGCGCAAAGCCGCCTTGATCGGCGAAGTGACCTTTGCGCCCCGCCTGCACGCTGCCGCCGTGGCCGCGGTGATCGAGCGCCCACACTTCGCAATCGTGCTCGACCAGGAAACGGGCGAAATCGTCGTAGCGCCCGGCGTGCTCTGCCATGCCGTGGGCAATGACCACGATGCGGCGCGGCGTGGCGGCGGGCCAATGGTAGCGGGCCAGTGTTGCGCCATCGCCGGCAATCTGGGTATCAATCTGCATGGAGAATTCGGAGCGGTTAGAATGGTCGGAGAAAACCGGCAGATGGTGCCGCGCGGTTTTCGCAAAAGCGAATGCGGAAGAGGATAGCGCATGATCTGGTGGATCGCCGTCGGCATTGCGGGTGTATTACTGGTAACCATCGGGCTGACCTGGCGGCGCTGGGCAGAAGCCACCATCAATCTGTTGCGGCGCCGTGCCGGCTATGTGCGGCACAGCATAGGCGTAGATGGCTTCGAGCTGGTCTATTACGAAACCGGCCCGCGTGATGCGCCGGTGATGCTGCTGCTGCACGGCTTTGGTGGCGATGCCGACAACTGGGTGATGCTGGCGCCATTGCTGCGCGAACACTACCGCATCATCATTCCCGACCTGCCCGGTTTTGGTGACACCGGCTATCTCGGCGGCAAATCCTACTCGCTGGATAACCAGCTGGCGCGGCTGAAGGATTTTGTCGATATGTTGCATCTGCAACACATCCATCTGGTCGGCAATTCACTGGGTGGCTATTTTGCCGCTGCCTTTGCCGCCGCCCACCCGGAGCGCATCGCCTCGCTGGCGCTGTTCAATGCCGCCGGCGTGGATATGCCCACGCGCAGCCCCTTCTACGAGGCCGCACTGATTGGCGAAAACTGGCTGCTGGTGCGCAAGCCATCCGATTTCGACCGCATCCTGCAGCTGGTGTATCACAAGAAACCATTTGTGCCCGGCTATCTGCGCGACTATCTGGTGGCGCACCGCATGCTGGTTTCCGATGATCAGGACGTGGTATTTCACGAGATCTTTACCGAGCGCATCTGGCTCGATAGCCGCCTGCCACAGATCTCCGCGCCCACCCTGATCCTGTGGGGCGACGATGACCGCGTGCTCGATATCTCGTCGATCAAGCTATTCCAGGCCGGCATTCCCCATGCACAGACCGCCATCCTGCCGGCCTGCGGCCATGTACCGATGCTGGAAAAACCGGATGCCACGGCGCGGGTATATCGACAGTTTCTTGCCGGGCTGACAGCGACCGCTGAGACGCAAACGGTCAGCGAATCTGCCGATCACGCACTTGCCGATGCCAAGCCGCAACAGGAGCTGGTCTGAAGCGCCAGATAATTGACGCCGTTACACGCCGTTGCGGCGGAATTCGCGCACCACATGGGCCTGGCGGCGGCTTACCGGCAATTTGTCGTGGCAGCCCTCGATCATTGCCAGCCAATGGCCATCGCCCTCGTCGTGGCCACGCTCAAAGCCATTGAGCTTGTCTCGCGCCACCAGGCAGTTGCGATGGATGCGCAAAAAGCGCTCGCCGAATTCCGCTTCCAGCTGGGTGAGCGACTCTTCCAGCAAAAATTCGGCCTCGGCAGTCTTGAGCGTCACGTATTTGAGCTCAGCCTTGAGAAACAGTACCGAATCCACCGGCACCAGCCGCACCCGGCCGCGTTCCGACACACTGAAATAACGACGCGGCGCCGGCGACAAGCCGCCCAGCACTTCCGGAGATGGATGCGCCATCTCCTTGGCGCGCTGTAGCGCCGCCTCAAGACGCTCGAGCCGGATCGGCTTGAGCAGGTAGTCAAGTGCATGGACTTCGAATGCCTGCACGGCAAATTCATCAAAAGCGGTACAGAACACCACGGCCGGACGGTGATGCAGGCGGCCAAGATGGCGCGCCAGTTCCAGGCCATTCATGCCCGGCATATTGATATCGGTGAGCACCAGGTCGGCTGGATGCAGCACCAGCTTTTCAATGGCTTCGGTACCGGTCTGTGCCGTGCCGACCAGCTCATGCGGAATGCTGGCGCGGCAATCGGCCAGCAAGTCCTGAAGCCGGCTCAATGCCGGCGGTTCATCATCAACCAGAAAAACTCTGAGCAGGGCGGTCATGGCGGGCTTTGCGTCCTGGACGGTATGGCAAGGTGATATGCACCTGATAATAGTCGCTGCCAACGGTGGTTTTCAGGCTGGCTTCGGCATCGAAATGCAGGGCCAGCCGCTCGCGGATATTTCCCATCGCCATCTTGTTTCCGGCATGGTGCTGACCACCATCGCGAAAATACGGATTGCGGATGTCGATATGCACCTCGTCGCGCGCCCGATACACATTGATGGCGATGATGCCCGGCGCGGCAGAAGGTTCGATACCATGGTAGACGGCATTTTCAAGGAGTGGCTGCAAGGTTAACGGCGGGATCAACGCATCACCGGGCATCTTGTCGGTATGCCACTCCACTTGCAGCCTGTCCCCCAGTCTTAATAGCTCAATACCCAGATACTGGCGAGCCAAATCCATTTCACGGGCCAGCGGCATCAGGTCGCGGTTTTCTGCCATGAATACGCGAAACAGGTCGGCGAGGTCTTCCAGCGCATGCTCGGCCTTCATCGGCTCCTTGCGGATCAGGCTCAACACGGCATTGAGGCTGTTGAACAGAAAATGCGGCCGGATGCGTGCCTGCAGCGCCTGCAAGCGTGCTTCAGTCAGTAGCGGTGACATGGCGCGGCCGCGCAACTGAAAATAGGCGAGCAGGCCCCAGGTGAGGCCGGCGGTATAGACCACGGTCTTGCCCACCGCCATGGCATCGGTAGGCAAAATGGACACGAGACCGCTGCGCACGGTAATGGCACTGGCCAGCGCCAATGCCATGGTGAGCAACGCGCCACGGCCGTAAGACTGCCGGTGCAGCCAGGGTCCGAGTGCTGCGAGCACACCCATTACCAGCAAGAGTGTCGGTTCCAGCACCGCAGCAGCATCGCGGAACAGCGGCCAGATGGCATAAAGCGAATTGCTGGCTGCAATGCAGGCAGCAATGGCAGCTATATTCACCGTGAGCAAAGTACGCAGCATCACGCCCAGATTGCGGAAATCTGGCAGCTGGTCGGGCACACGTTCTGGCAGCACTTGGGTCATGGCCGCCATTATAGAAGGCCTATGCAGTCGGCATAGTCATCTTGCAAGTCCAAGCCAGAGTCTGGAGGAAAAGCATGTCATTGGCGGTGCTGTATAGCCGTGCCCTGAATGGCGTCAACGCGCCGGAAGTGGTGGTGGAGGCGCATCTGGCCAATGGCTTGCCCGCCTTTGCCTTGGTGGGCCTCGCGGATGCCGAGGTGCGCGAAGCACGCGATCGGGTGCGCGCCGCCATTCAGACCGCGCGCTTCGAGTTTCCGGCAAGGCGCATCACTGTCAATCTGGCACCGGCCGATCTGCCCAAGGAATCGGGCCGATTCGATCTGCCGATTGCGCTGGGCATTCTCGCCGCCAATGGACAGATACCGGCCAGCACCCTGGACCAATACGAATTTGCCGGTGAGCTGGCCCTGACCGGCGAATTGCGACCGATACGCGGTGCCATGACCATGGCGATGGCAGCCAGCCGCGCCGGCCGCAGCTTTATCGTGCCGGCAGCCAACGCCGCCGAAGCCGCCTTGATCAGCGATGCCATCATCTACCCGGCCGACAGCCTGGCGGCGGTATGCGCCCATCTGGCCGGCCATACCGCCCTGCCACGCTATCAGGCAACCATGGCGCCGCCGCAACCGAGCTACCCCGATCTGGCCGATGTCAAAGGTCAGCAGCCGGCCAAGCGGGCGCTGGAGATTGCGGCGGCAGGTTCGCATTCCCTACTGATGGTCGGCCCGCCCGGCACCGGCAAATCGATGCTGGCCGCCCGCCTGCCCGGCCTGCTGCCGCCGCTGAGCCATGACGAAGCACTGGAAGCCGCCGCCATCCAGTCGCTCGGCTCGCAGGGATTTCGCGCCGATACCTTTGGCCAGCGGCCGCATCGGGCACCCCATCACACCGCCTCAGCGGTGGCACTGGTTGGTGGCGGCTCGGAACCGCGCCCCGGCGAAATCAGCCTGGCGCACCACGGGGTATTGTTTCTCGATGAATTACCCGAATTTGATCGGCGCGTGCTGGAAGTGCTGCGCGAGCCCTTGGAGAGCCGGCGCATCGTCATCTCGCGGGCAGCACGGCAGGCGGAGTTCCCGGCAGCGTTTCAGCTGGTCGCCGCCATGAACCCCTGCCCCTGCGGCTATCGCGGTCACCCGAATGGGCGCTGCCGCTGCACGCCGGATCTGGTGGCGCGCTATTGCGGCAAGCTATCCGGCCCGCTGCTCGATCGCATCGACCTGATCATCGAAGTACCGGCCGTGGCGCAGTCCGAGCTGGCAGCGCCGGCAGCGGGCGAGCCCAGCGCAGCGGTGCGGGCACGGGTAGCGCTGGCGCACGAGCGGCAACTACAGCGGCAAGGCAAGGAAAACGCCCAGCTGGGCAGCCGCGAGCTCGATCAATTCGCACCGCTGGATAACGCTGGTGCCAAATTGATGGAGACCGCCATGCACAAGCTGGAACTCTCCGCCCGCGCCTACCACCGCATATTGCGCGTCGCCCGCACCATTGCCGACCTGGCCGGCAGCACCCACATTGGCAGCCCGCACCTGGCCGAGGCGATCCAGTATCGGCGCAGCCTGTAAGCCGAACGAGCCCCCACCAAGGTCCGCCATGAATGATCTTTGCAAACTACTGATGCTGAGCCTTGCCCTATCGGCCTGCAGCCGTGACCCGCAAAGCGATGATCTGCACGCGGCGGTCCGGCAGATGGACAGCATCGTGCATTCGCGCCTGCTACGCGACAGCGTGCATGATGTCGACCCGCAGATGCGCGCCAGTGTCGCAGCGCAAGTTGCCATGAGCAGCATCATCGCCGCCAGCTTCCCGCCACCGCCGGGCAAGGCGGCCTATTGCCCGGGCGACAAACCGAGCCAGAGCTGGTGTGTGGTGGTGATCGGCGACGATACAGCGCGAAAACTGCGCATCGAGGGCTATGGCGAAGACCTTGCCAAGCCAGTGCAGGTGCTTGAAATGGACTTCCCGCCGGCTTGATGCGCCAATGCGCGTACTTGGCGGATTGGCAGAGCGGCATTTCCCTCAGCCCAAAAGCTGTTAGAATCGCCGCCTTCGCGGGCGTCGTATAATGGTAATACCCTAGCTTCCCAAGCTAGAGCCGTGGGTTCGATTCCCATCGCCCGCTCCAGATACGCAAAAGCCAGGCCCTTATCGGCCTGGCTTTTTTGCGTCTGGTTCTCAGAGCAGCCCATCAGCCGTATTGAGCAGCCGAGCCAATAGTCGACACGGGCTAGCCCTATGCCGAGCTGCCGCCCTGCCGGCGAAACGTTACACTTCGCACTTTCCCCATCCGAGTATCGCCATGTCCAGCTTGCGCCGGGTTGCCCTGATCGGCGGCAGCCGTATTCCGTTTTGCCGCTCCAATACGCTCTATCAAGACCAGAGCAATCTCGACATGCTCAGCGCCGCCATCAATGGCCTGAGCGCCCGGTTTGATCTGGCTGGCGTCGAAATCGGCGAAGTGGGCGCCGGTGCGGTGATTTCGCATTCCAAAGACTGGAATCTGGCGCGCGAAGCAGTGCTGTCCACCAAGCTGTCGCCGCTGACCACTGCCTATACCGTACAGATGGCCTGCGGCACCAGCCTGCAGGCGGCCTCGCAGATTGGCGCCAAGATCGCCATTGGTGAACTGGAGAGCGGCATTGCCGCCGGCACCGATACCACGTCGGACGCACCCATCGTGTTCGGGCCGCGCTTTGCCAAGCGGCTGATCCGGCTGGCCAATGCCAAATCGTTTGGCGAGCGGCTTGGCGCGTTCAAGGGCTTTGGCCTGGGCGAACTCAAGCCGCAATCACCGACTGCGGGCGAGCCGCGCACCAAGATGTCGATGGGCGAGCATTGCGAAGTGATGGCCAAGCAGTGGGGCATCAAGCGGGAAGACCAGGATCGGTTGGCATTCGACAGCCACCAAAAAGCAGCCGCCGCGTATCAGGCCGGCTTTTTCGACGACTTGATCGTGCCGCACGCTGGCGTGACGCGTGACAACCATCTGCGCCCCGATTCCACCCTGGAAAAGCTCGCCACCCTGAAGCCGGCGTTCGACAAGACATCCGGCCAGGGCACGCTCACCGCCGGCAATAGCACCCCCCTGACCGATGGCGCCGCCAGCGTGCTGCTGGCAAGCGAGGGCTGGGCACAGGCGCGCGGCTTGCCGGTGCAGGCCTTCCTGACCCACACCCGCAATGCCTCGGTGGATTTTGTCGCCGGTGAGGGCTTGTTGATGGCGCCGACCATTGCGGTGGCGCGCTTGCTCAAAGACACCGGCCTGAGCCTGCAGGATTTCGACTTTTACGAAATCCACGAAGCCTTTGCCGCCCAGGTGCTGTGCACCCTGCGCGCCTGGGAATCAGCCAAATACTGTAGCGAGCGCCTCGGCCTTGCCCAGCCGCTCGGCGAAATCGACCCGGCCAAGATCAATGTGCATGGCAGCTCGCTGGCGGTCGGTCACCCGTTTGCCGCCACCGGTGCGCGCATTCTCGGCACCATGGGCAAATTGCTGGCACAGCGCGGCAGCGGTCGCGGCTTGATCTCGATCTGCACCGCCGGCGGCATGGGCGTGGCGGCCATCGTCGAGCGGCCGTAATGCGCTCTGGAGCAGCCGCGTGCTGACCATCCTGATCGCCAACCCCAAGGGCGGCGCCGGCAAGTCCACCCTGGCCACCAATCTGGCCAGCCACTTTGCCTGGCAGGGCAAGCGGGTGGTGCTTGGCGATATCGACCGTCAGCGCTCGGCGCACCACTGGCTGCGCCTGCGCTCGCCCAACTTTCCGGCCATCGGCCTGTGGGAAGTGGAGGACGACGATCTGAGCAAGCCGCCCAAGGGCAGCGAGGTGGCGATTCTGGATACCGCGGCCGGCCTCAGTGGCAAGCGACTCGAAGCCGTATTGAAGCTGACTGATCGCATCCTGGTGCCGGTGCAACCGTCGAGTTTCGATATGTGGGCCAGCCAAGACTTTTTTGCCCGGCTGGCCAGTGAAAAACAGGTGCGCAAGGGCAAGGTGGAAATCGGCGTGGTCGGCATGCGGGTCAAGACCGGCACCCGCGCCGCCGAGCAACTGGCGGAATTTCTCGCCCAGTTCGATCTGCCGGTACTGAGCTGCCTGCGCGACACCCAGTACTATCTACAAACCCTGCCGCGCGGCCTCGGTCTGTTCGACCTGCCGGCGCCGCGCGTGGCCAAGGATCTGGCGCAATGGCAAGCAATCCTCGACTGGCTGGCATGAAGCGCGTACCGGTCAACCTGATCACCGGCTTTCTTGGCGTGGGCAAGACCACGGCAGTTCGCCATCTGCTGGCCAGCAAACCGGCCAGTGAATACTGGGCGGTGCTGGTGAATGAATTCGGCGAGGTCGGCATTGATGGGGCGGTGATCGAAGCGATGCGCGAGGAGGCGCTTGCTACCCTCTCCCCAACCCCACACCCCCCTGCGGGGGCGGGCGAGTTGCCAGGCCGGCCGCGCGGTGAAACGTTGAAAGTAGTCGAAGTCCCTGGCGGTTGCATTTGCTGCACCACCAGCCCGATGCTGCGGGTGAGCCTGACCCGGCTATTGCGGGAGAGACGGCCGGACCGGCTCCTGATCGAGCCATCGGGCCTTGGCCACCCTGCCGGCATTGTCGATGTGCTGCGTGACCCCTACCTGGCCGCCGCGCTGGAGCTGCGCGCCATCATCACCCTGGTCGATCCGCGCCAGCTCGATGACAGCCGCTACAGCTTCAACGAAACCTGGCGTGATCAGATCGCCCTGGCCGATGTGCTGGTGGCCAACAAGTGCGACCGCGCAGATGCCGCGCAGGTGGATCGCTTCAATGCGATGGCGGCCGGGCTGTATCCGCCCAAGCAGGCCTGGATCACCACCTGCCAGGGCGAGTTGCCACTGGATTTGCTGGATGTGGCGAGCGAGCGGCTAGCGCCGCATTCACCACCTAGTCGCCCCACGATGCCAAGCCGAAAAGTCCCGGCCACAGGCCCAGTCGAAGAACCAGCCTTGCCGGCCAGCATGCTTGCGCCCGGCAAAGCGGCTGCGGTTCGCGATAATCAAGTCGGCGATCAATCCAGCCGTGGCTGGATCTGGGCGCCCGAGCAGCGCTTTTCTGCTGACCGGCTTGCAGCACTATTCCAGCGCCTGCACGACCACGCCAGCCTTAATCTGCCGCCGATTGCCCGTGCCAAGGGGGTGTTTCATACCGACCATGGCTGGTTGCTGTTCAACTGGGTGAGCGGCGAAGCCAGCGCAGTGGAAATTGCCTGGCGCCGCGATTGCCGCGCCGAGCTGATCATCAGCGGCGGTGCGGCGGATTGGTCAACGCTGGAAGCAGCGTGGGCTAGCTGCCTGATCGACTCGGCATAAACTCGCGCGAATCCGGTTCCGACGACGGCACGACAGGAGTGGTAGGCAATGGCAAGGAACGACCAATACCAGCTTACGCCGCAACGAGCCCGTTGGCTCGGGCTAGCGTTTCTGTTGGCCGGGTCATACATACTGGCGCTGGCGATGGGTTGGTTGGCACCGGCCCAAACAGAGTCCGGCTCGCGATTTCCCGTACCGCCACCATGGTGGTTCATGCCAGCGATTGCGCTCACCTTTCTCGGCGCAGGTGGAAGTTTGCTGTGCTATCCGCGCCGCGGGCTGGTTCCCACCCTATGCGGCTTGCTGGCGGCCGCTTGCCTGAGCGCTGATCTGGCCTGGTTTGCCTTGTACTCGGGCGTAGTACAAGGCGAAAAGCGGCTGCTGTTCCTGCTGCCAGTGCTGGTCTGCATCAGTGCCGCCCTGGCCCATCTTCTTCAGCACTTGCAAGGCAATACCGGTAAGAAAGCGAACCATCCTGCCGCCGATACGCCGATCGAGCAGGCGCGCGTCTATCTGGCTTATGGGCGCCGCAATGAAGCGCAAGCGTTGATACGAAAGGCCCTGTCGCGTGAACCCGGCAATGCCGAGCTAATCGCCGCATTGCAGCGCCTGGAGCGCGGTGAGGATCTTGGCTCTCGCTAAATGGCAAGGTGCGATCACCAAGCCCTGCTACGCCCCAGGCTACTGCTACCGCAGATGATCAGGCTGCGTCCAGCTGCGCCACCCAAGGTGTTGCCGCGTCATGCTGCTGTAAACGCCATTGCACCAGATCGTCGATGGTTAGCACCGGCACCCGGTTGGCCAAGCCATAGGCGACGATTTCCTCACCGCGCATCATTTCACCGTCGTCGCGCATCAGCTCGCACAGCAGGGCGCCTGGCGCAAGGCCGGCCAGTACTGCAAGGTCAACGGCACCTTCGGTGTGACCACGCCGCGCCAGCACGCCACCGGGCGTGGCGCGCAAGGGGAAGATATGGCCAGGGCTGACGATGGCGCCAGGGTCGCCGCTCAACGCTGCCCGCGTCGTGGCAACCCGATCAGCTGCCGACACGCCGGTACTCACCCCTTCGCGTGCCTCGATCGACACGGTAAATGGCGTGCCATAGCGGCTGCGGTTATCCGCCACCATCGGCGGCAAACCGAGTTGCTCGACCCGTTCAGCCGACAGACTCAGGCAGACAATGCCGGTGCAATCGCGAATCAAGCGCACCATCTGCGGCACGCTGACGCGCTCGGCCGCAACGATCAGATCCCCCTCGTTCTCACGATCGATATCGTCGAGCAAGGCTACCGCGCCGCCTGCTGCAATGGCGGCAATAGCCGCCGCAACACGCTGGTTGGGGGTGGTGGATTGGAAATACTGTTCAAACATGACAACGCTCCTTGTGAAAATAAAGAAGCGCTCAGGGCAAGGCGCAGCAAGGGCTGCCGCACGATGCGGCAAACCGGCTGGCCAAAGTGGACGCGCAGCGACCTGCCGCCAGAGCAGGGGCGTTGCGCGTTCGTCTTCTCTCATCCGGACTATGACCGTCGGCTCCGGCATTGAACCGGATCTGCTGACCCTGGATGGCCAGGCCATCCAGGCGCTCGCGGGCTCGGCAGCGGCCACGAAACTGGCCGTTACCCTACCGCCGGTGGGGAATTTCACCCCGCCCTGAAGACGCACCGCCCGAAATCGGGCGGCGGCGCATGGTAACAAGGTGGCGACCCTGCTCGCAACGCGGGTTCTGGCGAAAGTGGCAATGTATTCAAAGCCAAAAGCAAATCTGTAGACACAGAGAACAATGAGGACACAGAGCACACAGAGATAAACCTGTTTCAGACTCGTTTCCTCTGTGCCCTCTGTGGTCTCGGTGGCTCTATGTCTACAGGTTTAAGGCTGGTTCTGGCGAAGTACGGCAATGAATTCAAAGCCAAAAGCAAATCTGTAGACACAGAGGACAATGAGGACACAGAGCACACAGAGATAAACCTGTTTCAGACTCGTTTTCTCTGTGCCCTCTATGGTCTCGGTGGCTCTATGTCTACAGGTTTAAGGCTGATTCTGGCGAAGCACGGCAATGAATTCAAAGCCAAAAGCAAACCTGTAGACACAGAGAACAGGGAGGACACAGAGCACACAGAGATAAACCTGTTTCAGACTCGTTTTCTCTGTGTGCTCTGTGGTCTCGGTGTGCTCTGTGCCTACAGGTTTAAGGGGTTTGGGCCCAAGCCCACCCGATCAGTAGCGAATACCGAAGCGGCGATACAGCCAGCTCAGGGTCCAGGCCGGGCCGATCAGCAGAAACTGCAGATCGCGGAAAAACGACGGCTTCTTGCCTTCCACCTTATGGCCATAGAACTGGCCGATCCAGGCGATGACGAACACAGCAATCGAGATACGCAGAATCGGCAAGCCAGCCAGCTGCATCTGCTGCAGAGCCAAAAGGCACAGGCCGGCCATCAGGCCCATGCCGGCCGCCATACTCAGCGACAAGCGTGCGTAAAACAGCAGACTGAGTACGGCGGTCAGCGTAGCGAAATTGGCAAACGGGATAGTCGCCAGCGCACCAGGCACCGGTATGGTCCACATCATGCCCAGCACGGTAAACATGATGGCCGGCACACAGATTTTATGGATGGCGATATTGGTGGCGTTCTGATGGCTTTCGCCATAGGCATTGAGCCATTCATCGAGGGTCATGCTTGTCTCCTTTATTGCGGTTTCACATGAAACACGCTTGTGCGGGACATTTGAGCGCAACTTGTCGCATGCGGCAAGCGCTTGCTTTGCCAGCTGCTTTAACGACCGATTCATGGTGCTTTCGCACTGGCTTCACAGTGGGAAGAAAACAAACGCCAGATGCACCAGCAGTTCGACAAATCTGCCACGGCAGCGGTCTATTCGATCGGCACCGCCTGCTCGCTAACGCCAAAGCGCTGGTAGTAGTGGATCAAGTACAACCGTCTGAGCGTGCCATCGTTGCGCATGGCCGCCATGGCGGCCTCGAAGTCGGACAAACGCGTTGCCAAGGGTGAAAGCCGAGCCACTGCCAGAAAGCGCGGTGTGGCATCGAGCTGGCGAAACGGTGCCTTTTCAATCTGTTGGCCAAGCTGCAGGGTTGCCAGCAAGAACTCGCCCTGGTCCTCGGGAATCGCTACCGCATCGAGCCGGCGCAGCAGCAGTTTGCGGAAATTCACCGCCGGATCGGGCACCGCTTCCTTGCGGATCTGCCGGTCGTCATCGAAACGGTCAAACACCTCGCTGCCAAGCCGGGTGCCCACCGTCAATCCGTGCAGATCTTCATAGCGCTGCAAGCGCCCCTGCTCGCCGCGCCGCAGATAGAACACCTTGTCGCTGGCATGCAGCCGATACGGCGTCTGCAGAAAATGCAGGTATTTCTCGCGCTCGCCGGAGCTCTGCAAACCGATCGCCACATCGACCTCTCCATGCTCCAGCAAGGCCAGGCAGCGCTTCAATGGGCAATCAATTGCTTTGAATTCCAGACCCAAACGTCGCGCAAGCTCACGCACCACTTCGGTATAGGCACCAGCCGCTTGCCCTTGCGCGTCATAGATCTTCCATGGCGCCAGCGTGTTGAAGGCCAGCCGTAAAGGCGCGGCCTGCGCACAGCTCATCGCCAGGGCGAGGTAGATGACAAAGCGGATCATCCCGGCAGTATTCGTGGACAGAGTGCGCAACACAAGAAAACGGGCCGCCGTCTGGCGACCCGTTCACACGGGCGGCTGATCAGTGTGCCACCCCCTTGATCATGTCCTCCACCACCTTCTTGGCGTCGCCAAACACCATCATGGTCTTGTCCATGTAGAACAGGTCGTTGTCGAGACCGGCATAGCCGGCGCTCATCGAGCGCTTCACCACAATTACGGTGCGCGCCTTGTGCGCTTCCAGGATCGGCATGCCGTAAATCGGGCTGGATTTATCCTTGAGTGCGGCCGGGTTCACCACGTCGTTGGCGCCGATCACCAGCACCACATCGGTATTGCTGAAATCGGAATTGATTTCCTCCATTTCCAGCACCTGCTCGTACGGCACTTCCGCTTCAGCCAGCAGCACATTCATATGGCCGGGCATGCGGCCGGCCACCGGGTGGATGGCATAGCGCACATTGACGCCTTTTTCCTGCAGCGCATGGGCAAATTCCTGCAAGGCATGCTGGGCACGCGATACGGCCAGGCCGTAGCCGGGGACGATCACCACCGAATCGGCATTGCCCATCAGGAAGGCCGCATCGTCGGCGCTGCCTGATTTGTAATTTTTCGGCCCGGCATCGCCACCCGCAGCAGCGGCATCACCACCCATGCTGCCGCCAAAAATCACGCTGACAAAGGAGCGGTTCATCGCCTTGCACATGATGTAGCTGAGAATGGCGCCCGATGAGCCAACCAGCGAACCGGCAATGATCAACACCGAGTTATTGAGGGTAAAGCCGATACCGGCCGCCGCCCAGCCCGAGTAGCTGTTCAGCATCGACACCACCACCGGCATGTCGCCACCACCAATCGGCGCGATCAGGAAGTAGCCAAGCACCAGCGATAGCGCGGTCATGATCCAGAACGAGCTGAGCGATTCGGTAGTGAAGTAGTGAATGCCAAAACCCACCATGGCCAGCGCCAGGCCGATTTGCACCGGCTTCACCCAGCCGCCCTTCAGCGGCTTGGCGGCCAGTTTGGCCGACAATTT
>NZ_JAYRLZ010000240.1:0-6520 GCF_041904975.1 Chitinimonas sp.
AGATTGGCAACGGTCTCCGACTCGCCCTGGTGCTGCAGAAAGTCATTGCCACCCAGGCACAGGATGATCAGTGCCGGGCGGTGTTCCTGCAGGGTCGCCTGAAAGCGCACCAGACCATCGGCGGTGGTTTCGCCGGGGATGCCAGCATTGACCACCGGCCGGCCGATCAGGCTGGCCAGCACCGCCGGATAGCTTTCCTGCGGCGCGGCGCCAGTGCCGAAGGTCAGGCTGTCGCCAAAAGCCAATACGGTGGCGCCAGCCGGCAGCGGTGGCAGTTCGTGGCTGCGCCGGCCACAGGCGGCCAAGCTGGTCAGCAGGAAGAAAACCAGCACAAGCTGGATCAGGCGCTTCATGGCAGGCTCGGATAATGTGGCATGGTCCGGATTGACCATGCCTGGTAACAAAGTCCAATCATAGCCGCAGCGCCGGCTTCGTTTACAATCCGCAGCCCCATCCTCCTGCATTGGCTGCTGTGCGCCTTACCCACGTCAAACTTGCCGGTTTCAAGAGCTTTTGCGACCCGACCGCGATTCCGGTGCCGGGGCAACTGGTGGCGGTGTGCGGGCCCAATGGCTGCGGCAAATCCAATGTAATCGATGCGGTACGCTGGGTGCTGGGTGAATCGTCGGCGCGCCAGCTGCGTGGCGAATCGATGCAGGATGTGATTTTCAACGGCTCCAATAGCCGCAAGCCGGTCAGCCGCGCTTCGGTGGAGCTGGTATTCGACAATGCCGAAGGCCGGGCCGCCGGCGCCTGGAGCCAGTATGGCGAAATCAGCATCAAGCGCATGCTGACCCGTCAGGGCGAGTCGTCCTACTACATCAACAATCTGCAGTGCCGCCGCCGCGATATTGCCGACCTGTTCATGGGCACCGGCGTCGGTACCAAGGGCTATGCGGTGATCGAGCAGGGCATGATCAGCCGCATCATCGAAGCGCGGCCGGAGGAATTGCGCGCTTTTCTGGAAGAAGCGGCCGGCGTATCCAAGTACAAGGAGCGCCGCAAGGAAACGGAAAGTCGCATTGCCGATACCCGCGAGAATCTGGCGCGGGTGGACGATATCCGCCAGGAGTTGACGGCGCAGCTGGAAAAGCTGGAAAGCCAGGCCGGTGTGGCGGCGCGCTTCAATGAATTGAAGGCGCAGATTACAGAAAAGCAGAATCTGCTGGCCCTGCAGCGCAAGCTCGATGCCGAACGCGAGGCGGCCACTGCCCGCGCCGATATCGCCGCCGCCAGCACCGCGCTGGAATCGCAAACTGCCCGCCTGCGCGAGATCGAAGCGAATATCGAGCTATTGCGCGAGGCGCATTACGACGCCACCGACCAGGTAGACGCGGCACAAACCGTGCTGGCCGATGCCAGCGCCACCGTGGCAAGGCTGGAGCAGAAGCTGCTGCATTTGCGCGAGACCCGGCAGCGGCTTACCCAGCAGCAAGGCCAGGCGCGGCAACGGCTGGATGAGCTGGGGCGCCAGCAACAACAGCTGACGCAAGAGCGCGAGCAGTGGCAGTTCAAGCTGGATGAAGCGGTGCTGGCACAGGAAGACATCCAGCTCACCCTGGTGGCGGAACAAACCGATCTGCCAACGTTGGAGGAGGCTTATCGCCGGGTGGATGGCGAGCTTTCCGAGGCACAGCTGACGTTCTCGCATGCCCGCCAGGGCCGGCAGCTGGCCGAGCAACAATTGCAGCATCTGGCGCGCAGCCTGCAAGCCCTGCAGCAGCGGCGCGAGCGACTGGATGGCGAGCTGAGAAATCTGCCGGTGCCTGATGCCGAGCTGCTGGCCGAGAAGCAGTTCGAGCTGGAAGAGCTGAGTCTGGCTCAGGAAGAAGCACAGCAGCGTCTGCATGCCCTGGAAACCGGCCTGCATGAGGCCGAGACGACACGCAATGATCGGCGCCGCCAGCTCGAGCAGTTGCGCGCCGAACGTGCCGAGACCACCGCGCGCCATGAGGCGCTGGGCAAATTGCAGGCACAGGCGGCCAAGGATAAATCGCTGGATGGCTGGTTGCTCGAACAAGGCCTGGCTGATGCGCCCAGGTTGTTTCGCCAGCTCAGCATTGCCAGTGGCTGGGAAAACGCGGTGGAAGCGCTGCTGCGCGAGCGGATGAACGCGGTGATCGGCAAGCTGGCCGAGCCCGCTCGCATGGCGCCGGCCCGCCAGACCGTGCTTGACCCGGCCGCCAGCCTCGCCGCTGCTGCCGGGCGTATCGACGATGATGCGAGCCTGGCCTGGCAGGCGCGCTTGCGTGCCAGCGGCGGCAGGCCCCTGGCCGAGCGGGTGAGCAGCGAGCATAGCGCCGTGCAGGCGGCCCTGGCCGACTGGCTGGCCGGTGTGTGGTGTGTCGAGCACGACCAGGATTTACCCACCATGCAGGCCGGCATGCCGGCAGAAGTATTGTTACTGGCGCGATCAGGCCATGCGGCCAGCCGCCACGCCCTCTATTTTCATGCGCCCGATGGCGCACTGGGCGGCGTGCTGCAACGCGAGCGGGAGCTGGGCGAATTGGCCGAGCGTCTGGCGGAACTCGGCCCGATGCTGGATGAAGCCAGCACCGCCCTGCACGCCGCCGAGCAGCACCAGGGCGAATTGCATGCCGAGCTCAAGCATGCGCGCACCCGTCTGGAGGCCTTGCGCCATCAGCGTGGCGAGCGCCATGTGGAGGTGGCAAGGTTGAGCCAGCAGCTGGAGCAGGCACAGAGCCGTCGCGATGCGCTGGCGCAGGAGCTTGACGCCTTACAGGCTGAAGCGGCCGAGCTGGCGCTGGAGCGCGAGGAAGTACAGGCCGATATGGAGGCGGCCAGTGCCGATCTGCCGGCGCTGGAGCGCGCAGTGGAGGCGGTGAAGCTGGCACGGGTGGAGGCCGGCACGGCGCTGGATGTGCATCGCAGCCGCCTGCGCCAGACCGAGCGCATCGCCCAGGAAGCGGCGTTTGCCCGTCAGTCCGCCGAAGCGCGGCTTGGTGAATTGAACCGGCGCGGCGACGACCTCGCCCGACAGGTAGAGGAAGCCAGCCTGCGACTGGAAGAGGCCAGCTTCGATCTGGAAGGCATAGACGAAGGCGAGTTCGATATCGGCTTTCAGCAGGCGATCGACACCCGGGCGGAAAAGGAGCGGCTGCTGGCGGCGGCGCGCGATGGCGCCAACCAGGCGGCCAATCGTTTGCGCGAGACGGAGCTGGAAAAGCAGCAGGTCGAATCGGGTTTTGATCCGCTGCGCGACAAGGTTGGCGAATTGCGCCTGAAAGAGCAGGAGGCGCGGCTGGCGCTGGAGCGCTTTACCCAGGAGCTTGAAGAGGCGCAGGCCGATGTGGCGGCCTTGCTGCCGCTGATCGGCAATGGCCTGAAAGTATCCAGCCTGGTCAGCGAAATCGGCCGGCTCACCCAGGCGATTAGCGGCCTTGGCAATGTCAATCTGGCAGCGCTGGAAGAATTGAATGCGGCGCGCGAGCGGCAGAGCTATCTCGATGCCCAGGCCAATGATCTGGTGGAGGCAATGGACACGCTGGAATCGGCCATCCGCAAGATCGACCGCGAAACCCGCACCCTGTTGCAAGATACCTTCAATGCGGTCAATGCCAGCCTGCAGGAGTTGTTTCCCACCCTGTTCGGTGGCGGCCATGCCGAGCTGATTCTCACCGGGGACGAGATTCTCGATGCCGGCATCCAGATCATGGCGCAGCCGCCCGGCAAGAAGAACGCCACCATCCACCTGCTGTCCGGCGGCGAAAAGGCGCTGACTGCGCTGAGCCTGGTGTTTTCGCTATTCCGGCTTAACCCGGCGCCGTTCTGCCTGCTCGACGAAGTGGACGCGCCACTGGATGACGCCAATACCGCTCGCTTTTGCGAAATGGTCAAACGCATGGCCGAACGCACCCAGTTCCTCTATATCAGCCACAACAAGCTGACCATGGAAATGGCTGACCAGCTGATCGGCATTACCATGCAGGAGCAGGGGGTGAGCCGGGTGGTGGCGGTGGATATCGAGCAGGCGCTGGAAATGGCGACGCCATAGCGTCGTGCAGCGCGGGCATTGCATCGCCGGTGTGTACCGGCGGGCAGTGTTCATTCCTTGGCAAACAGCAGAATCGGATAGGCAGGGTCATGAAGGCGCAACATCGCTGGTATCTCGATGAAATCAATCTGCGCGGCCAGATCGTGGCCGATGTCGGTGCCAATATCGGTGAGCTGTCGCAATTGTTCTGGGATGCGGGGCGGGGCAGCAACCAGGTGATATCGATTGAACCGCTGGCTGACAATGTGCGGCGGATTCGGCAGCGGATCGCCAAGGCACAGGCGAAAAACTGGAAAGTGATTGCCGAGGCAGTATCCACCGCTACGGGTGAAGTAAACCTGGCCGTTGCACGCAGCCGGCGCTATGGACTGAACAGCATGGTGAGCGATCAGGCCGGCTCGGCCGATATGCCCTTGCTGCAGGTTCCTTGCCGCGCGCTTCCCGATATGGTCCCGCATGCTACGGTGGTGAAGCTCGATATCGAAGGCCATGAGTATCCGGTGCTGGAGCAGTGCCTTGGCCTGATGGCCGATGTGCACAGCTGGGCGGTGGAGCTGCATGCCGTTGCCAATCGACCTTTGCAAAGCGTGCTGGGTCTGTTCCTCGGTCATGGCTATACCATGGTGACGCCCACGCGCGATGCCGGCGGGCGCTGGCGTTCTGTGCCGGTTTCACCGCTGTGGGATTGGCAACAGATACCCGCCGGCACCAATGAGGCAGGGCAGCCATTTCGCATGCTGCATTTGATCGCCCGACGCGCTTGAACGACCGGAACACCTTGCTGCGCCGCATTGCGACGCTCAGTCATCGACCAAAATCGCCGCGCAGAAGCATGCTGCCAAGCAGCGGCACGCCATTCAAGCGGCTGACCGCTTGAGCACTGTCATCGGCAGGCCTGCTTGCCTGCTGGCAGTTCGCTGCCTATTCTCACCCGGGTGAGCATGCGCTGGGAGTTTGCTGCGCCCGGCATCGCCATGCATCACCCGGTCCGGCCTCACTGCCGGCGAAGAACATCCACAACGCCCGAGGGGGATTACATGGCTTCCGCAAAGATCTTGGTGGTCGATGATGATGCCATCCAGCTGCGGCGCCTGACCGGACTGCTTGGCCCGCATTACCAGGTTGAAACCAGCGATCGCGCAGCCCAGCTTGTCGATCTGGTGCGACGCATACAGCCCGACCTGATCGTGCTGGATATCGAACTGCCCGATGGCAATGGCATCGATCTGTGCCGTGAATTGAAGGCGCTGAGCGATTTGCAGGCGATTCCGGTGGTATTTCACAGCGGCCACGATACCCTCGCCAACCGCATCGAGGCGTATGAGGCGGGCGGTAGTGATTTCTTTCTCAAGTCCATGCTGGCCGATGAGTTTCTCGCCAAGGTGGCCGTGGTGCTGGAGTGGGTTACGCGCAACAAGCGGCTCGAACACGAGCGCGCTGCCCTGCATCGCACCGCCCAGGCGCATAGCGTCAATCTGGGGGAGCTGAGTGTAGCGCTGGAAGCGCTGCGCGAAGCCGGTACCGCTACCGACCTGCTGTCGCTGGCGCAACTAGGCGTGGATGCCTTGGGTGACTGGGGCATCGATGCCAATGCCCAGGTGCGCGCCGGCAAGGATGCCATCACCCTTGGCCGCAAAGGCCATGCCACCCCGCTGGAAGTGTCGATCCTGCACAATCTGCGCTTGGTCGGGCCGAAGTTCCAGCTCGGTTCGCGCATGGTGCTCAATTTCAGCCATGCCTCCATCCTGTTGCGCAATCTGCCGGTAGATAACCAGGTGCAGGCTCAGCGTGTTGCCGACAAGGCCTCGGTGATCGGCGAGGCCTTGTCATCGCGGGCGGCGGCAATTGAAACCGACCAGTTGCTGCAACAGCGCCAGCAAGCCCTTTTCGGTTTGGGCGAACAGGTGGATGCTGCGGCACGGGCTCTGGACAAGCTGGATCAGGCCTGGCAGGTGCGCAAGTTGACCTTGAGCGAGGTGCTGACCGGCCTGCAGGATGATCTGGAGCGTCATTTTCTGGCGCTGTCGATGAGCAAGAAGGAAGAAGCGGCTTGCCTCGCCATTGTTCACCAGCGGGTTGCACAGATCAGTGCCTTGTTCGAGCAGTCACCCGCTGCCGAGCCGGCCCTGCAAAGGCTGCGTGAAAAGGGCGGGCGGCGGTAATTTTTCCGCTGCTGGCTGGCGCCATCTGCCGGCGAAGACTGCCTGGATGCCTTGCCTTGCTGCCGGGGGAGCGCGGTCAAGTCCTTGATCTTGCATGGCGGTGCCTTGCGCCAGCTGTTTTTCTGCCACGGGCATGCCTGATTCCGGGCTCGACGCGCATAAGGTCTGGCCGCGCCGCCCCCTAGTCGTAAGCCGCGCCATCGGCTAAGCTCCCGCGTCGTCGGGCGCCCGACAAGAGGCGCGGAGAGACTGGCATGACCGAATTTCACTGGATTACCCGTGGCCGTGCAGGCGCCGGTATCGGTGGCGTGTGGGGCGTCAATCTGTGGCAGGAGTGGCGCTT
>NZ_JAYRLZ010000241.1:0-6484 GCF_041904975.1 Chitinimonas sp.
CCCATCTCCCGCAAGGGGTGAGGCAGCCGGGCAAACCGGGGCCAGCGCGTGTTGCGGCTGAGGCCGTTACTGTGAAGGCTGCTCTTCAGGCTGCTTGCGGAGCATGTCTGCCAAGCAGATTTCGACGCCCATCTTCAAGCCAAGCCTGCTTCAGATGTGGCGGCTTTGTCCGATTCAGTGGACTGGCCGGCAAGTGCGGCATGCATCCGCTACATTGGCGAGTACACTTTGCCAGCGGCAGGCGCACTATCTGCTTGGCACACATAATGATTATGCGAGGTTGAGAACATGCAGTTGCCTTTATCTGCACGCCCTATCGGCAGCTTGATCAGCTGGCTGGCTTTAGCCTGTGTGTCGCTCGCTGCCATGGCGACCAGCATCACCAGCGTCAGCGCCACCTCCGGGCGCTACAAGGCCGGCTCGGTAATTACCATCTCGGTCAATTTCAACGGCAATATCACGGTCAGCGGCAGCCCAACCCTTACCTTGAATCTGGCCGGCTCACCCTCGGCCAGCTGCGCCAGCAATGCCACGCCCAGCACCACCATAACCTGCAGCTATACCGTGCTGGCCGGCCAGAATATTGCAACGCTTGATTACGCCACCACCACCGCCCTCGGGCTCAACGGCGGCAGCATAGACGACACCACGCCTGCACCCGCCACGCTCACCTTGCCGGCAACAGGCGGCGGCAGCTCGCTGGCGGCCAGCGCAGTCGTGATCGACACCACCGCCCCCACCTTGCTGGGCAGCAATATCCTCACCAATAACAGCGTGCGCCCGAACACGGTGCGCCTGACCTTCAGCGAAGAGATGAATCAAGCGGCCGTGACCAATGCGGCCAATTTCTCCGTCAGCAACTCTGCCAACAACCTCACCTACTCCATTGCCGGCGCCACCGCGACGGCGGGCGGGGTCAGCCCGACCGTGGTGACCCTGACGCTGGCCGCAGCCAACCCGGCCAATACTGCCACCTACATTGCCAACACCGATGCAAGCGGGGTCAAGGTCACCTTGAACAGCGCCATCGCCGATCTGGCGGGCAATGCCATTTCCACCGCCAGTTACTACCAGGCCACCACCGCCCCGACCCTGGACGCTACCGTCCCCACCCTGCCGCCCGCCAATATCAGCATCAACAACAGCGCCAGGCCGCATACCGTCACGCTCACCTTTAGCGAACCCTTGCTCAATAACGGGCCGGTCAGCGATATCACCAAATACGTGCTGACCAATAATAGTGGCGCCATTACCTATCAGGTGGTGTCGGCCAGCCAGACTGCGCCGGGGGTGGTGACCCTGACCCTGGCGACGCCAAACCCGGCCAATACCGCTACCTTCATCACCAGCGCCGACGTCACCAGCCACCTTAAAGTCACCCTGCAAAACGGCATGTTCGATCTGGCCGGCAACGCGCTGGCCAGCGCCACCATTACCGAAGCCGGTGCTACCCACACCACCGACACGACAGCCCCTACCCTCAGCACCACCCTGACCATTGTCGACAGCACCCATGTACGGCTCAGCTTCAGCGAGCCGATGAGCAAGACGCTGGCCGAAACCGCCACCAACTATGCACTGAGCGGGGTAACTGGCTTTACCGGCAACCCGAGCGCCGCGGTGCTGGCCAGCAATGGCACCGATGTGACCCTGACGGTGGCAGCCCTGACCGGGCTGAAAACCGGGGACAACCTGAGCGTGACGGTGAGCCCATCGCTGCAGGATATTTCCGGCCGGGCCATGGCCGGATCGGCCGTTGCGACCGTCGCCGTGTCGATCGCACCTGCCTCGTTCACCTTTACCCCGGCCACCAAGCTGCCGATCAAGACCATCACCCAGTCCAATGCCATCACCATCAGCGGGCTGAATGCGCCTGCCAGCATTGCCGTGACGGCCGGCTCGGACAGCACCCTGCTGTGTGCGATAGCACCGGCCAGCACCGGCGTATTCGGCTCCTTTGCCAGCTGCGCACCGACGCCGGCGCTGACCATCAATAATGGCGATCAGCTCAAGCTGCAGCTCACCAGCGCCGCCACCGCCAGCACCACTATCAGCGGCGGCGTGGTAATCGGCGGAGTCAGCGGCATTTTCAGCGTCACCACCTCCGGGCCGGCCACGGTGCAGGGCAATATCACCTTCAGTGCACTCACCACCCTGACCGGCGTGGTCAGCTCACCCGACCCGGCCCTGTATGTCAGCGCCAACGGGGTACTGGTAGTACCCAACAATACCGCCCTGCCGGTGGCACTGACCCCGACCGCGCCTAACAATACCGCCGTGCTGGTGGCCGATGGCAGCAATATCAAGGTCAGCACTGCGTCAAGCAGCGTCACGGTCAAGCCGGCGGCCGGGAGCGATGCGCTATTCGTCACCAAGTCCTACACCATTGATGGCGTGCCCAACACCAGCCTGCTGGAGCTGGCCTCCGGCCGCGCCACCCTCAGCTATAGCGGGCCGGCGGCGCCGGTACTCAGCCTGCAAATGGGCAGCGGCACCGCCATCAAGCAGGTCTTGGTATCTGCCCCCTTGGTCGGGCAAGCCACCAGCGCGTCGCTCACGCTGGATGTGCAGCGCAATACCGACGGCAGCATGACCTTTGCGGTGATCAGCGGCGCCGCCAATCTGCGCCTGGCTTCGGCCGCGTCGGCCGTAGTCGCCGCCGATACCGCTTCGCCGCTGTACAAGAACGAGGTCGCCAGTCTGAATCTGCTGGGCAAGATCGCCAGCATCCGCGTCGGCTCGCTCGACGGCAAGGCGGGCGTGGTTGGCGACAATCTCGGCAATATCACCTTCCCCAGCAATGTCAAATCGCGCGCCAAGCTACCCAATCTGAACGCGCCGCTGGACCGCATCGACCCGGCGCTGCCCTTGTTGCAAACCCTGTTCGACTTTATCGGATCACGCACCACGCTATCGCAGAACTCACAAGGCACCTTCGGCAGCATTCCGCTGCTGCTCAACGGCACGCCGCTGTGGATCATTCCCTATGGTGACGTACTGGTCGACCCGACGCGCCCTGACGGCATCATCCTGGCCGACGATGGCCATTTCGAGGTGAGCCGCAACGGCGTGTATGTGAAGCTGACCACCAGTCCGAGCAGCCTGGCGCTGTTTGCCCAAGCGGTGCAGTCCACCTACCAGGGAAGCGTGGCCATTACCGAGGATGGCTCGATCGAGATCAACAACAGCGGCCAGACCCTGCTGATCAAACCCGACCTGGTCTCCAGCACGACAGACGGATTCACTGTCGGCCTGAGCCAGAACGCCAGCGGCGTACTGCAGTTCAACACCCTGGGCCGCAGCCAGCTGATGTATCCGCACTTCTACAGCCTGCCGCAGCTGATCTCCACCTTTTCCTTCCTCGACCCCAAGGCCACCACCCGAGACAACCTCGATGGCACGGTTACCGCCATCTTGCTGGGCAAACCATACACCCTGCGTCCGCGCTACCAGATCCTGGCGCCAATCGGCGGCATCCCGCCAGCACATCGCTCCGACCCATGGTGGATAGGCGACGATGGCTTGATCTACTTCAAATACCCGACCGGCTCGGCGCAGGGCTTTTCGGTGCAATAGTGCGTATCAGCGCTGAGCGGCCATTCCGGACTGTGCCAGCCACGGCCAGTGGCCGCTCAAGCAAGCTTTGGAAAAGTCATGGCAACGAAACTGGTTCGGGCAGGGAGGCGTCTGGCCGAACACGGTGCACGGCTGGCAGGCAAGATCCTGTCGCTGCAAGGTGGCGCTGTGTGCACTGCATGGCGCCCATTTGTCACGACGTCCGCTGGTAAACAGCACCAGCTGGGGGATGCCATAGTAGGAAGCGATGTGGCTCATGCCGCCATCCATGGTCATCAAGCATTCGGCGGTCGCAATGCGCTCACACACAGAGCCAAAGTCAATCTCGATGCTACGAAAGCGCTCGGGCTGCGTTTGCTGCAATGTTTCGGCCAGCGCGCGCTCGGCCGGCCCGGCGAGAACGGTAACCGGCCCGGCCGGCAAATAGCGCTGTGCCAGCACCAGCCAAGTCGCCGCCGGAATCGTACGGCTGGGCGAAGCCCCGCCGGCCAGCCCCAGAATCACTTCGCCATGACTGGCACGCAATCGCTGGCGCGGTGACAGGGGCACCGGTTCGCACTGCACGGCAGCTGCAAACAATCGCGAGAATGCTGCCACCTCATGCGTCAGGTAAGGGTCGTAAGCAACGCTCGTTGTGCCGGATATCGCCAGGCGATTGCTTGAAAAATGGAACAGCTCGCCGCCGGGCTTGAGTAAAGCCAGCGCCATCGCCTGTGCCAGGCCAAAGCGTTGCTCGGTATTGACCACCCGACGGTAGCGGCCAAAATCACCCGCGAGGCGCCAGGGCTGCCGGTCGTAACAGCGATAGGACAAGCCGAGGTGATCGGCCCATGGCGCCGAGCGACGCTCGATCAGCCAGTGCCAGTCGTGCGGCGCCATGCCAAGCGACTCCAGCGCCATGCAGCAGCAGATCAGATCGCCCATCCCGCCCGGCCGAATCACCAGCGCCGCCTCGTCCGGAGCACGACGCAGCTGCCGCAAGCCAGATGCCATCATGCCGGCAGAAGAGGCCAGCCAGGGGTCCAGCCGCTTGAGCCAGTCACCGGGCATGGTCATCACCATTCGCCCGCCGGCGCAGTCGCGCCATGATCACGGTATTGCCCGGCAGATAGGCTGCCGCCGAAGCCAAACCGGCCAGCGCCCCCTTGGGAGCACATAGCTGGCGTAGCCAGCGCGGCGCCAGCTTGCCATCCTGGGCGCGCATCTCCAGCCAGCGGTAGAGGGAAGTAACGATTTCATCGATGCCATAGCGGCCGAGGTAATCCACATCGAACCCGGCATGACTGGCCGCGGCGCGCAAACTGGTTTCGGTAAACTGGTGCAGATGGCGCGGCGGATCCCAGTAGTACCAGCTCTGCCCGAACAGGGGTCGTAGCCAGGCATGGAAATTCGGCACCACCAGCAGTACGGTATCAAAGCGCTGGCGTGCCAGATTGCGCAGGAACTGCTCGGGTTGATGAAGATGCTCCAGCACATGGCGCATCACGGCAAGCCGGCGGCCGCTACCCGGTAGCTCACCCAAGCCATCCGGGCGGCTTGCCACGGCATTGAAGTCGACTTGCCGATAAGCGATCTTTGCATGCTGCCAGTGACTGGCCGGGTAGCCGTCAAGTGCCAGCACCGAGGCCGCTTGTTCGGCCAGTACCGCCGCCGCAGCGCCATCGCCGGAGCCGATATCCACCACCAGATCGCCCGCACTCAGACGGCCCAGCAGGCGTAGCTCGCGCAGCAACAGTAGTCGCTGCAGGCGACGCGCCAGCGGATTGGCACGCCCATGCATCTTGGCGCCGGCCGGGGTCTGGTAGTAGCGCCAGATCTGCCCGACCGGCGGCGGCTCGGCAATAAAGCCGTGACCACAAGCCCGGCAGCACGCCAACATGAAATGTTCGCGGCTGACATAGTCGCGCAATACGATGTCATCGTCCGCCGCTTGCTGACAGATCGGGCAAGGCCGACGCTGCTTGTCATTGCCGACGCTCCGCAACTCAGGCATGTGATGCCGCCACCAGATACACCCCCAGCAAGATCACGGCTATACCAAGCCAGCGCAGCGGCGACACCGATTCATGCAGGATCAGCATGGCCAGGAGCGGCGTTACGGCATAGGAGCTGGCAGCCAGCGGCTGGACAAAGCTGACATCGACACGCCTGAGCAGATGAATCCAGATCAGCGACGGCGCGATATAGCAGCAAAGTCCTAGCCACAGCTGCCAGTTGCCAAGCAGGCGCAGCGCCGTATCCAGGTTGTACCCCGACTCGGCCCCGATGGCATTGGCACCGAGCTTCAACCAGATGGCCCCCATGCTGCCACACAGCACACCAGTCGCCACCAGTAGCCAGGAAAGCCAGTTCATCGCATGCGCTCCAGAATGAATACTGCCGATTCGCCGCTGCCGGCGGACAGCAGCAGACGCCCCGACAAAAACTGCAGAACAGTTGGCGTGGCATGCCATGCCAGATCAAGCCAGCGCGGAAAACCAGGGCGATATGGAAAATCCCATAGACCATCGGTACCTTCGGCAACTACCGCGAAGCCCCGGCTGGCGAACAGCGCCCGGTATTGCAGCCGGCTTTTCAGATTGATATGCGTCGCGTCGCGGTAAGCGAACCAACGCTCGGCCTTGATCGCCCGGCCGCGTCCGCCCACATCCGGCACCACGCACAAAACCCGGCCGCCCGGCGCCAGCATGCGCCGCCACGTCGCCAGCACCTCGTCAAGGCCTGCATCATCGATATGCTCAAGCACATGCAGGCAGCACAAGCCAGCAAAGCTGGCACTCGGCAAGTCGGCCAGCTGGCCATAGAAAGTGGCGCCGGGATTAAGGCCGCGTGCTCGCTCCAGCGCATAGGGCGAGCGTTCGAAGCCCGATGCGACAAAGCTGCGTCCCAAGCGCCGGACAAAATGGCC